>NZ_FR883032.1:0-1113 GCF_000435115.1 Bacteroides sp. CAG:633
GGACTCTACCTCCATAGTTGAGAGATCGAGCCGCATGGTGATAATGACGCTGTCGCGCAAGCGGCAGACGTCGGTCGCCTCGACCGTTGCACCGCTTTGAAGGGTGTGCTGGGCCATGAGTGGCAGAGCGTCGCCAAGGCATCCCAAGAAAAGGCTATATATCAAAATGATTCGTTTCATGTCTATGATGGTGTCTTTTTAGTTTGTAGTTTTTTTGAGTTGGAATTATCCGCGTCCGTCCGTCTTTTTCCGTGTCGTCCGCGTATCTCAAAATTTCACCTTATTATATTTAGAAAACATATATCAGATTCAGGGCAGCCTTGGTGGGGCCGAGGTAATGATGCGGTTCGTTGTCCTCCAACTGTTCGCCACATCGCGGGCAAAGGTACTTATCGGCACGGCTGTAGACGTAACCCAAGCCAATGACCCCTTCAAGGCTCCAGCGGCGCGACAGCATCCAGTGGTAACCGTATGCTACACCAATGCCCGCCATCCAGCCCTCGAAGCGGTGGCCTTTCAGTTCACCAAAGTCGGTGCCGAAAAGTTTGAAGTCGAGATTAAGGTTGCTGAAGTTGTACACACCTCCCAGCAGATGGGTGCCTACAAAGTGCCCGTTGAAGCGTTCGCACAACCAGTAGCGAAGTTCCGGCTGGATGAGCCAGTGCTTCCACTTTTTGTTGTTGTCGCCGAAGGTCCAGCCATTGAAGTTGGCCGAAAGGTCGAATGTCCATTGGGGTGACAATCCGACTTCTGCTCCAAGGTTTACTGTAGTCGTTGCATCATACAACAAATTCGTCTTTACGGCCCAGTTTTGGGCTGAAAGCGAAATACTGACAAACAGCAAACAAAGCAGCAGGCTTCGTTTCACTATTTTCATGTTCATAACACAATTTTTTTTCTTAGCGGGATGTTGTTTTGTTGTTCCGTTACTTCGTAGGTAACGGTTATACTTTTCTTTTGCCTTGATGCAAAAGGAAAAATACCAAAAGAAAAAATCAAGAGACAAACCTCCGGAACTACTCAGTCTTCATTTTTGCTAAAAGGCAGAAAGTCGTCGTGCTCCAAACAGTCCGTCTTTTTCAACGTAAGAAACAAAGACGCCGCTTCATCTCC
>NZ_FR883033.1:0-785 GCF_000435115.1 Bacteroides sp. CAG:633
CTGCCTGCCGGTAAAGGACAGTTACAAGATGCTTCACAGGGGCGACCGTGTGGTCGTGGCCGAGTTTGCCATTCATCCGGCCGACTCGGTGGACTCGGTATGGGTGAAGCTGGCCCACACGCAAGAGGTGCAGGGGTGGTTGCGCCAAAGCGACATGAAGCGTGACTTTGCGCCTACCGACAGCATTTCGCAGGCCATTTACCTGTTCAGCGACACGCACGCATCCTACTTCGTCATCGTATTTGCGCTGTTCGTAGCCGTGTGGCTGTTCCGGGCATTCCGCAAGAAGCAGCTGAAGTTGGTCTATTTCGACGATATCGACAGTGTATATCCGTTGTTGCTCTGCCTGCTGATGGCCTTCAGTGCCACGATTTACGAGTCGATGCAGGTCTTTGTGCCCGCAACGTGGGAACATTTCTATTACAATCCGACGTTGTCGCCCTTCAAAGTGCCGTTCGTGTTGTCGGTGTTCCTCACCAGCATCTGGCTGTTCCTCATCGTGTTGCTGGCCGTGCTCGACGACCTTTTCCGCCAGCTTTCGCCAGCAGCTGCCGTATGCTATCTGCTGGGGTTGGCTTCGTGCTGTATCTTCTGCTATTTCTTCTTTATCCTGACCACGCACATTTACGTGGGCTATCTGTTTCTGGCTGTTTTTGTCTGGATATTTGTACGCCGGTTACGTCTTTCGCTGCATGCCGACCGCTACCGTTGCGGCAACTGCGGAGGCAAGATGATGCACAAAGGCGTATGCCCGCACTGCGGAGCGGTGAACGAGTAACGACAGC
>NZ_FR883034.1:0-4048 GCF_000435115.1 Bacteroides sp. CAG:633
TTTTTGAATAAAATTTAAACAGTTTCTAAACCTTCTATCAGAAATACTATCTAAACATACAGAAAGGAGACTTTTTATGAAAGAAGAAGATTACATTTTGAGAAAGGTGGGAACGGAGAATTCTTTCCGTGTGCCTGAAGGATATTTTGAAGGACTAACTTCGGATATAATGAATAAGCTTCCTGAAAAAGAAAAGCCTGCTTTTGTGCAGAAAGAGCCAACAATGTGGGATAAGGTGAAGCCGTGGCTGTATATGGCTGCCATGTTTGCGGGAGCAGCTTTGATAATCCGGGTAGCTTCTGCCGATCGCCAGCCGGCTTCGAATGCCGATTATGTAGCGGCTGAAGAGACCGACAAAGAAATGCAATATATCAACGAGGTGGTAGATAACTCTATGTTGGACGACTATTCCTTGTATGTCTACCTCTCTGATATGGAAGCAGAATGAGACAAGGATTTTAATACTTAGAATAGAATGATGAAAAAACTGAGTGTACTGATTGTGGTGTTGTGCAGTCTGGTTTCTGTAGCTTGGGGAGCAGACGGGTGCGATCAACACCGACTGAGCAGGGAAGAATTTCGCGCTAAGCAGCAAGCTTTTATCACGCAACATGCCGGTTTGACCAAAGAAGAAGCTGATAAGTTTTTTCCTGTTTATTTCGAATTGCAGGATCGTAAGAAGCAGCTGAACGATGAAGCATGGGACTTGCTTCGCAAAGGTAAAGACGAAAAGACTACAGAAGCCCAATACGGCGAGATTCTGGAAGGTGTCTATGACGCCTGCATGTCTGCCGACCGTTTGGATAAGACTTATCTTGCAAAGTTCAAGAAGATTCTTTCTTACAAGAAGATTTATCTGGTTCAACGGGCCGAGATGCGTTTTCAGCGGGAACTTCTAAAAGGAATGCAGCGCAATGACAAAAAGCCTGGCAAACCTCAAAGAAAATAAGACTGAGCCCGGCAATAGGTATAAATATATAGTGAAATGATTTTTTTTGAAGGGTACATGTGTGAGGCATGTACCCTTTTTTAGTATGCTCGGTTGTGCGGGAACGAGGAAGAACCGCCGTATGCAGATGCATACGAAGATTATGATTCTTCAGTCTTTTCTGTCAGCTTTTCCAGCTCCTTCGCTTCGTTCCACAGTTTGTCCATCTCGGCCAGGCTCATGTCGTGCAGGTTGCGGCCTTCCTTGATGGTGTGGGCTTCCAGATAGTTGAAGCGGCGGATGAATTTCTGGTTGGTGTGTTCCAGCGCGTTGTCGGGATTGATCTTGTAGAGGCGGGCAGCATTGATGAGGCTGAACAGAACGTCGCCAAACTCTTCTTCAGCTTTCTGTTTGTCCATATTGGCTACTTCGGCCTGAAACTCCTGAATTTCTTCCTTCACCTTGTCCCATACCTGTTCGCGTTCTTCCCAGTCGAAGCCTACGTTGCGTGCCTTGTCCTGAATGCGATAGGCCTTGATGAGTGTAGGCAAGGCAGCAGGCACACCACTCAACACGGTTTTGTTTCCACCTTTTTCTTTCAGCTTCAGCTGTTCCCAGTTTTCCACTACCTGAGCGGCGCTTTCGGCTTTGGCATCGCCGAATACGTGCGGATGGCGGTAGATAAGTTTTTCACAGAGGCGGTCGCAGACGTCCTTGATGTCGAAGTCGCCTGTCTCGCTGCCTATCTTGGCGTAGAAGGCCACGTGCAGCAGAACGTCGCCCAGCTCCTTGCAGATGTCCTGCTTGTCGTCGCGCATCAGGGCGTCGCACAGTTCGTAAGTTTCTTCAATGGTGTTGGGGCGCAGACTCTCGTTGGTCTGTTTGCGGTCCCACGGACATTTTTCGCGCAGTTCGTCCAGTATGTCGAGGAAGCGTCCGAAGGCTTCCATCTGTTCTTTACGTGTATGTTGCATCATCGTTGTTGGTTTTAAATCTTGGGCAAAGGTACAAAGTTTTTTTCATATAAGGTATTGGAAACGAAACATGAGTAGTTTCCTCCCGTTTCCTGCCTTGGAAACTGTCGTTTCCTGCTTAGGATACGGCCGTTCCCTCCTTAGGATACGAGCGTTCCCTCTTGAGGAAACGGGCGTAACCGCCAGTGGAAACGGAGGGAAATGCGGGTAGAAATAAAAGGAAATGCGTTTAGTGTGTTTGCCCCTTCTGTCTCATCTCGTACGAAATGAGCAGTCCTACTACTTGCGAATAGTTCTGCCGTCCGCTTTCAATCTTGTTGCCTTTCAGGTAGAGGTCGTACATCCAGTCTTGTATCGAGCCGATGAGGGGACTGTACTTTTCAGTCCAGTACAGGCGGTTCTGCTCGTAGGCTTCGACCACTTCGGGGCGGATGCGGCCGGCAAGGGCTTCGAATTCTTCCTGCGTGAGCAGCGGGCGAGCGTTGGACAGCACGTGTGGCAGCAGAGACAGGTAGCCGCTGAAGCGCATGGCCTGCGAGCTTGAACGGCTGCACACCTGATAGGCGTAGAAGTTGGCTTCGGCCTCGCTGGTGATGCCCAGCAGATGGGCCAGCTCGTGGGTGTAGGTGGCAGGGTACTGGTTGGGCAGCAGGTCGCCGTTGACGGTGAACTCACAGAAGAACGGTCCCATGCTGCCCGTCACGCCCACGGCGGAAATGAGCGGCGTGAAAACCATGGTCTTCACACGTGGTTGCGGATGGAAAGGCCGGTGCACGGCCAGTTCGGACGCTATGCGATTGTAGCCTTCGACGGCTGCGTCGCGTATCAGGCGTTTATCGGTGAGGGGTTGAGGTGTGAAGCTGGCATTCAGGCTGTCGATGTAGCGGTCGGCGAAATCCAGAAATACTTCTTTGGAGTATTCGGCCGGCTCGATGCCGGTACGCGCGTAAAATCCCGGTTGTGAGTAGTTCAGTCCCCACGCTATGTAGAACCAGGCATACACCCAAAGCAGATATTCGCCTACCTTGCGAAGCGCACGCAGCAGACGCTGCTTGCGGCGGACGACGGCATAGACCGGATAGAGCACCACCCATGCGATGCTGAGGGCAATAAACACGTCGCCGATGGCAAAGGGGAAGAGGGCCGAGAAGGCCGAAAGCACATAAGCGATGCCGGGGTAGAGGTGTTGGGCATACCATTGTCCCCACGAAGGAAGTTGCTGCGTCAGGACGACGTACAGCAACAGAAGCAGTAACAGGCCGTGGCGGGGGCGGATGTGTGAGCGGATGCGTGTGAGCGTGCGATTCATATAAAGCGGATGTTATTTTGGAAGAATGCTTCGGCAAAAGTAATACTAATTTTGAAAATCCTGTCCGGCTGTATCGTCGGATGCCAAGAAATTTGTAAATTTGCCGCCAAATAAACTATAATCAATGATTTGAAGACAATGGAATTAGCAAGTAAGTACAATCCCGCTGATGTGGAGGGGAAGTGGTACCAGTATTGGTTGGACCACAAACTGTTCAGTTCGAAACCCGATGGTCGTGAGCCTTACACCGTCGTCATCCCGCCCCCCAACGTCACCGGAGTATTGCACATGGGACACATGTTGAATAATACCATTCAAGATATTCTGGTGCGTCGTGCCCGTATGGAAGGCAAGAATGCCTGCTGGGTGCCGGGTACCGACCATGCCTCGATAGCCACCGAAGCCAAAGTGGTGAACAAACTGGCCGCACAGGGCATCAAGAAAACCGACCTGACGCGTGAGGAATTTCTGAAACACGCCTGGGACTGGACACACGAACACGGAGGCATCATCCTGAAACAGCTCCGCAAGCTGGGTGCGTCGTGCGACTGGGACCGCACCGCCTTCACCATGGACGAGATACGCAGCCGTAGCGTCATCAAGGTATTTGTCGATCTGTTTAACAAAGGTTTGATATACCGTGGCGTACGTATGGTGAACTGGGACCCCAAGGCACTTACCGCCCTGAGCGACGAGGAAGTCATCTATAAGGAAGAGCACAGCAAGCTTTACTACCTGAGATATTACGTTGCCGACGACGACCTGTCGGGCGAGACGGGTGCCGAAGGCGAAGTTGTGCACCGCGATGCGGAAGGCCGCCGTTATGCAGTGGTAGCC
>NZ_FR883034.1:4053-9168 GCF_000435115.1 Bacteroides sp. CAG:633
CGCCGTTATGCAGTGGTAGCCACCACACGTCCGGAAACCATCATGGGCGATACGGCCATGTGTATCAATCCGGCCGATCCCAAGAACCAGTGGCTGAAAGGCAAGAAGGTGATTGTGCCGCTGGTAGGCCGCGTAATCCCTGTCATTCAGGACAGTTATGTCGATATCGAGTTTGGTACCGGCTGTCTGAAAGTGACTCCGGCTCACGACGTGAACGACTACATGCTGGGCGAGAAGTACAACCTGCCGAGCATCGACATCTTCAACGACAACGGCACCCTGAGCGAAGCCGCCGGCCTGTACGTAGGTATGGACCGCTTCGACGTGCGCGAGCAGATTGAGAAAGACCTGGCCGCCGCCGGACTGCTGGAGAAGGTGGAAGCTTATACCAACAAGGTAGGTTTCTCCGAGCGTACCAATGTGCCCATCGAACCGAAGCTCTCCATGCAGTGGTTCCTCAAGATGCAGCACTTTGCCGACATGGCTCTGCCGCCGGTAATGAACGACGAACTGAAGTTCTACCCCGCCAAATATAAGAACACTTACAAAAACTGGCTGGAGAACATCAAGGACTGGTGCATCAGCCGTCAGCTGTGGTGGGGACACCGTATTCCGGCCTACTATCTGCCCGAAGGCGGATACGTTGTAGCCGAGACTGCCGAACAGGCACTGGAACTGGCCAAGGCCAAGACCGGCAATGCCGAACTGACACTGGCCGACCTGCGTCAGGACGAGGACTGTCTGGATACATGGTTCTCTTCGTGGTTGTGGCCCATCTCGCTGTTCGATGGTATTAACAATCCCGGCAACGAAGAAATCAAATACTATTATCCCACCAGCGACCTGGTGACAGGACCCGATATTATCTTCTTCTGGGTGGCCCGTATGATTATGGCCGGTTACGAATACATGGGCGACATGCCTTTCCGCAACGTTTACTTCACCGGTATCGTGCGCGACAAGCTCGGCCGTAAGATGTCCAAATCGCTCGGCAACTCGCCCGACCCGCTGGATCTGATCGAGAAGTACGGTGCCGACGGTGTACGTATGGGAATGATGCTTTCGGCTCCTGCCGGAAACGACATCCTCTTCGACGATGCATTGTGCGAGCAGGGACGTAACTTCAACAACAAGATATGGAATGCTTTCCGCCTCGTCAAAGGTTGGGAAGTAAGCGACGATGCCGCTGTGCCCGAGGCTGCCGAGCTGGCTATGCGCTGGTTCGATGCCAAGCAGAATGCCGTAGCAGCCGAAGTAGCAGACTTGTTTGGCAAGTATCGTCTGAGCGAAGCGCTGATGGCAGTTTACAAACTGTTCTGGGACGAGTTCTCGGCCTGGTATCTGGAGATGATCAAGCCTGCTTACGGACAGCCCGTCAGCCGCAAGGTATATGATACGACCATTGCTTTCTTCGACAACCTGCTGCACCTGCTGCATCCGTTCATGCCTTTCATCACCGAAGAGCTGTGGCAGCACATTGCCGACCGCAAGGACGGCGAAAGCCTGATGGTAAGCCCGATGGCAGCTCCTGCTGCTTACGACGAAGAGCTGCTTAAGCAGTTCGAGGCTGTAAAGGAAGTGATCAGTAACATCCGTGCCATCCGTCTGCAGAAGAACATCGCCCAGAAAGAAGAACTGGAGTTGCAGGTAGTAGGCGAAAATCCGGTAGCCGCTTATACGGCAGTCATCACTAAGATGTGTAACCTTTCTGCCATTCAGTCGGTAGCCTCAAAGACCGAAGGCGCTGCTTCGTTCATGGTCGGCACTACGGAATATGCTGTTCCGTTGGGTAACCTGATTGATGTGGAAGCCGAAATAGCCCGTATGGAAGCCGAGTTGAAGCACAAGGAAGGTTTCTTGCAGGGAGTTATGAAGAAACTGAGCAACGAGAAGTTTGTGAACAATGCTCCGGCTGCTGTCATCGAACTGGAACGTAAGAAACAGGCCGATGCCGAGAGCATCATCAAGTCTTTGAAAGAAAGCATTGCAGCTTTGAAGAAAGCCTGAGCTGACATAAGACCATAAAAAAGATTCACGCTGATGCAGCAACTAAGAAGTAAAACTGCAATCAGCGTGAATTTTTTGTTTTAATAGATATCTCTCTTAGTCAGAATGTTCCTGGAAAAAATAAAAGAAAGAGAGGGGGAGAGGAAGCAAAATCTGGGTAACCTATTCCAGCAGTTTCTTCAGGAAGTCATCCAGCTCTTCGTCCAATCCTTTCAGCAACTCGTCGTTTACCATCAATGTATCGTCGTCCATCAGGAGCAGTTCGGCAATGGTTTCCTTTTCCTCGTCCACCAGAACGAAAGAATAGGGCTTCATGATGGTCAGCTTGTCGAATGCACCTTCTTTCTTCATGTTGCCAAGCATGTTGGCAAATATGCGTTCTACGTTCTCGTAAAAGTCGTCACCCTCGTAGGTCATCCACTCTTCGACAGTGGCATGTGCCAGTTCGTTGTCGTCGTCATCGAAAATCAGCAAGTCTCCGGAACTCTGGACGGGTTGCAGATGAATGTCGGTGACGATGGTTTGTTCGCAACCGCAGGCAAATTTGGCGATTGCTTTCTTGATGGTTTCTTCTATGAGCGATAATGTAGATTGGCTGAGTTTCATATGCTTCTTTCTTTATGCGTGCGTCAAAGGTAGGGAAAATAATTAATAATCGGTTAAAAAAAGCCGGGAAACTTCGGTACACTGTTATTTTTCAGTTTCCCTGAAGCGGCCCATTTGCATGTCGAGCATGTGTATGCTGGCTTGCCGTTTCTCCAGTTCTACCACATACATGCTGGTCAGCAAATAGTTGGGGACACTGCTGGCATCGACTCCTCGGGTAGTTTTCTTCTGTTCTACCTGATCTATTTCGGCTGCTACAGCCTGTGCCTTTTGTGCCCAGGACAATGCGCTCTGTATGCTGTCCTGCATTTCGTAACCCAATGCCAGGTTGTAGGCGGCATACATTTTCTGCTTACCTTTCTTCTTGTTGTATTCTTTTTCCCAAAGGGCAACTGCGCCCGGCCAGTTTTTCTCTTTTACATAGATGGCTGCGTCGCGCATGTTCACAGAGCCACCGGTGAAGAAGTATCTCCGTTCCGTAGTCCAGTAAGGGAGCAGATGTTTTACGGGAATCGTTCCGGCAAAGATGGAGGCTTCCTTTATCAGGTCCTCATCCTTGATGAGACGGGCTCTTACCTGTTCTATTCCGATCCCAACGTTTTCCCAAAAAATGCTGTCCGAAGGAGTTAGGCTGGCAATGGGCTTGCTGCGGTTGGGCACGTATATTCTGACAGTGGGATATACGGCCAGGTCGGTAGTGCCGAGGTAAGTGTTGTAAGGAGAAATAGACTCTATCTTGCGGATAGCTTTCATTTGTATGTTTTCTATCGCAATAAGGAAATCAACCTTTAATTGCCGGGTCAATGCATCTACTTCTTCCATGCTTAAGGTGGTTTCGCGAGGAGTGATGTCGTTGCTGCGCAGGGCTGAGTCGCAGATGATGACTTCGTCGAAGTAGTTTTCATCGGCAATGGCCTGTGCCAGCGATTCGGTTGCCAGTACGGGGTTTCCGTTATAGTACTGGACAAGTCGGGTTACTTCTCTTTCCGTTTTGGGTGCATCCTGCTTTTGGTTTATCAGCTGGTTGTTGGGCGTATCGGGCATATTGTTGACGATGGCTACCCGTTTCAGCATGGGAGGAAAACTTATTTCAGCAGGAATCATGTAGTCTATCGAAAGCTGTTCCAGACTTTGGCAACTGCTTAACAACAGGCAGAAAAAAATGAAAGAATAAATATACTTTGTCATGGTCTTTATCTGTTTATTCGCATGAACAAAAATACACTTTTCTCGCTATAAATAAAAAGCCTTGAACAGTTTTTAACCGTTCAAGGCTTTGTGTTGCTAGTTTGAAAAGATTGCTAACGGAACTTATTGGTTTCTTCCGTGGCAGTTCTTATATTTCTTGCCGCTTCCGCAAGGGCAGGGATCGTTACGACCTACAGTCTTTTCAGCACGGATCGGTTCGCGTTTCTGTTGTTCGCGAGTATCCTGTGCGGCTGCTGCCTGCTGGTTCGGATCGTTCAGATCTTCTTTCTGCTCCCGGTACTTACTCATGTCCTGACGTTGTTCGGGGGCAGCCTGGCGTACTTCTACGTGTTGCTGAGGAGTCTGTTGCTGTGCAGGTTGCTGTGCAGGCTGTGCATCCTGCGGCTGTTGAGGCTGTTGCGACTGTGCAGGAGCTTCCTGTACAGGGATCTGTCCACGCATCAGGATGGAAACAGTTTCGTTATTGATCTTGTTGACCATATTGTCGAACAGATTAACTGACTCCAGCTTGTAGATAAGCAGCGGGTCTTTCTGTTCGTAGCTTGCATTCTGTACTGAGTGTTTCAGTTCGTCCAGTTCGCGCAGGTTTTCTTTCCATGCTTCGTCAATGACATGCAGCAGGATTGATTTCTCGAACGATTTTACTACTTCCTTACATTCGCTTTCGTAAGCAGCTTTCAGGTTGCATGAGATGTTGTAGATACGTTTTCCGTCTGTGATAGGTATCAGAATGTTTTCGTACATGAATCCCTGCTGTTCGTATACCTGCTTGATGACCGGATTGGCAATCTGTGCCATACGTTCGGTACGGCGTTTGAACAGTTCCATTGCGGCATCGAATACACGTTCGGCCAGTTTTTCTTTCTTTTCATTCTTGAATTCTTCTTCGGTGAATGGAACTTCCATGGCAAGTACCTGAAGTACGTCCATCTTGCAGCTTTCATAATCGGCTGCTTCGACAGCGCTGGCAGCACGGTCCCATATCATGTTGACGATATCCATACCGATACGCTCGCCCATCAAGGCGTGACGGCGTTTGGTGTAGACAACCGTACGTTGCTTGTTCATCACGTCATCGTATTCCAGCAAACGTTTACGAATACCGAAGTTGTTTTCTTCAACCTTCTTCTGGGCACGCTCGATTGATTTGGAAATCATGCTGTGCTCGATCATTTCACCTTCTTTGAAGCCTAATTTGTCCATCACACCGGCAATACGGTCGGAAGAGAACAGACGCATCAGGTCGTCTTCCAATGAAACGAAGAATACAGAAGAACCCGGGTCACCCTGACG
>NZ_FR883034.1:9240-19527 GCF_000435115.1 Bacteroides sp. CAG:633
GTGACGTTCCGTACCAATGATAGCTAAACCGCCAGCAGCTTTTACTTCGGGACTTAACTTGATATCGGTACCACGACCGGCCATATTGGTAGCGATGGTTACCGTACTGCTTTGTCCGGCTTGGGCTACGATATCAGCTTCTTTCTGGTGTAACTTGGCGTTCAATACATTGTGAGGAATCTTGCGCATGGTCAGCATCTTGCTCAGCATTTCCGAGATTTCGACCGAGGTAGTACCTACCAGTACCGGACGTCCGGCCTGAACCATGGCTTCGATTTCTTCGATGACGGCTTTATATTTTTCGCGTTTAGTTTTGTAAACGCGGTCGTTCATGTCTTTACGGGCAATGGGGCGGTTGGTCGGAATAACCACTACATCCAGTTTGTAGATATCCCAGAACTCGCCGGCTTCTGTTTCGGCCGTACCGGTCATACCCGACAGCTTGTGATACATACGGAAATAATTCTGTAATGTAATGGTAGCAAAAGTCTGGGTAGCGGCTTCTACTTTTACTCTTTCCTTAGCCTCGATAGCCTGGTGCAAACCATCAGAGTAACGACGGCCTTCCATGATACGACCCGTTTGCTCGTCCACAATCTTCACTTGTCCGTCGATGACTACATATTCATCATCTTTCTCGAACATAGTATATGCTTTCAGCAATTGGTTGATGGTATGTACACGTTCCGACTTGATGGCATAGTTGGTCATCAAAGCATCCTTCTTGGCCAGACGCTGTTCGTCGGTCAGGTCTTTTTCATTCTCCAAGGCAGAGAGTTGGGCTGCGATATCAGGCAAAACAAAGAGGGTTGGGTCTTCGGAGTTACCGGTAATCAGGTCGACACCTTTATCTGTCAGGTCTACACTGTTCAGCTTTTCATCGATAACGAAATACAACGGATCGGTAACTTCGTGCATACGTTTGTTGTTCTGCTCCATGTAGATCTCTTCTGTCTTGAGCATTCCGGCCTTGATACCCTGTTCGCTAAGGAACTTGATCAATGCTTTGTTCTTGGGCAGACACTTGTGGCTGCGGTACAGAGCAAGGAAGCCTTCTTCCTGATCTTTCTTATCATCGGAAGCAATCAGACGCTTGGCCTCGGCAAGATATTTGGTTGCCAATACTTTCTGTGCTTCTACCAGGCGTTCAACCAACGGACGGAGTTGTTCGAACAGCTGATCGTCACCTTTGGGTACAGGACCAGAGATGATCAACGGAGTTCGTGCATCATCAATCAATACGGAGTCTACCTCATCGACGATGGCGTAGTTGTGTTGGCGCTGAACGAGATCTTTCGGACTGATGGCCATGTTGTCACGCAAGTAGTCGAAACCAAATTCGTTGTTGGTACCGAAAGTGATATCTGCCATATAAGCCTGACGGCGTGCGTCAGAGTTGGGACGATGTTTGTCGATACAGTCTACGCTCAGTCCGTGGAACATGTACAACGGTCCCATCCATTCAGAGTCACGTTTAGACAGGTAGTCGTTTACAGTAACGACATGTACTCCGTTTCCTGTCAGTGCATTGAGGAATACGGGTAAAGTTGCTACCAATGTTTTACCTTCACCGGTTGCCATTTCGGCAATTTTGCCTTTATGAAGAACAACACCACCAAACAGCTGTACGTCATAGTGTACCATGTTCCAGGTAACTTCGTTTCCGCCGGCCATCCAGTGGTTCTGGTAAATGGCTTTGTCTCCTTCGATGCGTACGAAATCTTTGGTAGCAGCCAGATGACGGTCGAAATCAGTAGCAGTAACCACAATTTCTTCGTTTTCGGCAAATCTTCTGGCAGTATCTTTCACGATGGCAAAAGCTACCGGCAATACATCATCGAGGGCTTTTTCGTAGATATCCAGTATCTCTTTCTCGATTTTGTCAATTTGTGTAAAGAGTGCTTCGCGGTCCTCCAGTTCAGTAGACTCAACACTGGCTTTCAGTTCATCTACTTTGGCCCGCTGCTCGGCTGCAGAATTGCGGATGTAGGCCTTCAGTTCTTCTGTTTTGGCGCGCAGGCCATCATTGTCGAGCTTGGCTACTTCCGGATAGGCAGCTTTGATTTTGTTCACCCACGGCTGTATTTCTTTCATGTCGCGTGTGGACTTATTGCCAAAGATCGAGCTTAAAAATTCATTAAATCCCATTTTATATATTTGTTTTTATTATTATTAGCTATATGATTGATATACTTTGCGATGCAAAGGTAATAAATTCGGCATAGAGGACGTAGTCTTTCAGCATAGTTTTTTCCTATGAAACCCGATTAATTCGTAATGAGAACCGCAGTTTGGAAAGAATACAATAATGCCAATGAATTTCTGTAGAAATAAAAATCAGAAATCGAGCGGGGTTGATTGACAAGCATTAGGTGCACGGATACGCAGGGCCTTTGCCAAAGTGGGGGCAACTCGGTCTGTGCAGACAGGAATGCGTATTGTTTCGGGTTTGATGCCTGGGCCTAATAATATAAGTGGAGCTGGTATTTCAGCAGAACGTACTACGCGATTATCGGTATTGTTTTCTTGCATAACACTCCATCCCGGCAATACTTTTATGAGTAAGTCGCCAGAACGTTTGCGGTGAAAACTGTTTCGGATACGTTCAATTTGTGGTGACCAAGGACCTAATAAAAGGCGATTGGCTGAATAGACTTCATTTACACCACTGAACTGGACTAAGAACTGGGCAGACTTTTCCTGTATCTCGTTTAAGTCCAGCTGTTTGCTTTCTATCAGCTTGTGGTTCAGATATATTTGCAGATTATGGTAACCTTCTACGTATTGGCCTTCTCCGTATGTAGCCATAAGGTACATGTTCAGTAAGGTTGCACAACGGTTCAGGTAGAATTCACCGCCCGGAACACGGTAGATACCAACATCGGCTGCTTCAGGATCTGCATAGCCGGTGGAAGTGATACATAAAAGGATATTCTGCAATCCTATGTGGCGGTCGAGCATGTCAAGCAAGTTGGCAATACTGCGGTCCAAGCGCGCATAGGTATCTTGTATTTCCATAGCACACTCTTGTGTGCTTTTATGGTTATAGTTGCCTGCGTAATAGGTAAGGGCTAATAGATCGGGTATTTCGTCTTTACCTAAGGTACTTTTGGATAGTAATTCTTCGGTCAGCAGATTTACTTCGTCGTTTGCAAACGGACTGAGAATTAATCTGCGGAAACTATTTGTACGGTCGTTATTTAAATGATATTTGAAGGCATCGGTTCTCCATTCGGGGAGAAACGTATAGCTGGTAACCGGGAACAGCGGATCCCATACCATATCTTTGATACGGAAATCCGGAGAGTTGCGGTCATTATATTGGCTTATCCACCACGGAAAATCGTTATAATAAGTGGTGCTACACCATTTTCCTGTCATCTTATTCAGCCAAAAGGCACCGTTTCCTGCATGTCCGGCTGCCAAAATGGCTGCATCCCGAAAGGGAGAGATAGAATAAACTAAGGCACGATTGCGTGTAGCTATTTTAAGTTCGTCAGATAAAGTAGAGGTGAGCAATTGGGAAGCCGAACTGTTCTCATCGGTGTAATTGCCCATAAAGTCAGGATCGTCCACACAGTTTCGGGGACGAAGCGTTTGTGTATCCATCCATGTACTGGCTATGATACCGTGTATCGATGGGGTGGTGCCTGTATAAAGGGTGGCAATGGCAGAGGCCCGATCTGTTTCATCGAATGGAAACTGTGCCTGGCTAAATACTTTGCCTTCACGCAACAGGCGTTTGAATCCTTTTTCTCCATACAAAGAGGAAAATGCTTCCATGTAATCCGTGCGTAACTGGTCGATAGTCAGTGTTACCACCAGCTTGGGAGTAGCAGGCATCGGCTGAGCCTGTAATCCGCTGAATGTAAGCGCAAGTATGGAAGTGATCAGTCCTTTTTTCATTATTTTCTTATATATGTGAGATAAAGGTTGCTTGCAGAACGTATCCACAAACTGAGTGCCAAAGGTAATACAGCTAAGTTAAATTCTTGCGGTATTATCCCCCAAAGCAGTATAAAAAAAGTTAAAACTGTAATATTTGCCCACATATAGATGCTTTTTTCTTTCTTTCTTACTCTTTTTATCATCCATGGTAGGCACAAAAGATGCAAGGGATGAAATAAGAAAAGGAGATAATTGGGGCTGACGGCAGGATGCTGGGAGAAGCTTGCAAGGAATGCCAGTATGCAACCTGCTACACCGGCAGCCAGAAACAACAGAAGATCAAGCAGCCATAGACTTTTCCTCCGATAAATGCCATAAGCTGTAGCAATAGTTACTATGGTAAACAACAGGAAGGCTGTTTGGAGTGGGCTTGGGGCTTCTTCTGTACTTGTCTGTTGAGGGCTTTGTATGATATGGTCTTCGGAAGAGACAAGCGGTCGCTCCATACCTTGTGGTATATTCTTTAGCTGAGCTTTTGCCAGAAAGTCTTTCAGGTAAAAGGGAGCAAACATCATTTGCCGGCGGGTGATGTCTTTATCCGCTTGGCTACCTAAGCAAAGATCAATGCCAAAACGTGCCCAAGAATGCCCTATCGTGTATTGATGGACAATATCACGGAAACTGATTCCGGTTTGGAATGAGGTCATGTCATCGGCATATTCCAGCGTGCCCTGTACGGCGCGCTCTATCTGGTCGCGTGGTCGTGTGGCGCAGTTGTCGTAAAAAAAGTTGTAGCGGTATATGCGGTTTTGAGGAAGATAGTTTTCTTCTAATAGGGCAAGCAGCTTTTTCTTTTCTTCTGCATTCAGGTTCAGAGTCTGCTGCCATACATCCCGTCCCGTCCAAGTGTATTCGTATGCAAATTGTTTATAGGAAGTAACCCCCAGTTGGTAATCTGTTTCTCCAAGTGTGAAACGGAGAATGAAGTTGGGGGTATTGAAGCTGAATATCCCATAATTGAATACAGCGTCAATGCCCCTAGTAAAGTTCTCGTATCGGATAGCCGTATGCCCAAAAAGAGAGTAAATCTCTTCACCAGCGCCACAAGTCAGAAGGCTAAAGCGTATGCTGTCTTCCGTTGCAGGAGGAACAGCTTGCTTTTGTACCATAGTCTGTGCCTGTATTGCCTGGGGAAATATACTTCCCAGGGTGCAGAAAAACAATGTTAATGATAAAAAAGTCAATTTCATTGTTATATGTAATATGCTATTGTGGCAGATTGCTTTTATGTCTCAGGCATTTATATAATTTATCGGCTTGAAACTTTGGATACAATCGAACGTTTCCCGAATACAATGGTTTCTGCCAGAAAATAATTGAATAGTCCGGAAATGAGGAGAGCTGCAAGGTTGCAATATACCACATTCCAGCCGAAAATCTTCTGAAACAGCAGCAAGAATAGCATCTTGACCAAGAAACCTAGTACCGAGGAAAAATTGAATATGAGGAATCGGTAAGTGAAATCCTTGATATTCTTGTTGGTAATACGTTCTTTCCATATCCAATAATAGGAACATACGAAATTGCTGAATACGGCAAACTCGAATGAGATGACAGGAGAAACGACATAAATCCCCCAGTAATCATGGAATATGAATTTGGAACATATCCACAGTACAAAGGTATCGACTCCTGTACCGAATAAACGGCTAACAACAAATTCTATATATGTACGCACGGACGATTTCGTTTGTTTTAGTTTTTATTTTTTAGGGTTATAGGGTTTAAGAGGATCTTGCTTGGCCAGCAGATTACGGTCTTTGACAAACTGCATGAAAAACATGGAGAATAGGATAACTACAATGACCATGCCTGCCACATCGAATAAGCCAAACTCGTATCCATGGAAATTGTAAGAGATTTCCACCCATGGCGTATACATGATGAGTGTATTCAAAAGGATAATCACCAGTCGGAACTCGGTAGGACCGAAACAGCCATAAGTCAGAAGAAATTCTCCTTTTAATATGGTTCCGATATACGTATAAATAGATAAGACCAAATATCCGGCAAGTACCAGCAATGCTATGTCGAGACGGAAGATTGGAGACAAGCCTGCTCCTATACATATAATACATATAGTAATGGCGTCTAATGTGTGGTCGATGAAGAAACCGTAAATGGGTCGCTGAGCCTGTCGTACACGAGCTAATGTTCCGTCTAAGCTGTCACCATACCAATTGATTACGAAACCTAGTGATGAAATCCACAAATACTGGAGGTTCTGATTTGCTAAGATATAGCCTAACGCACATACAAAAGCTCCTCCAAGGCCAATGTACGTCAGCATATCGGAAGTTACCCATTTAGGCTGTCTTTCTGCCAGCCAGATAAGAACCTTTTTTTCTGCCGCGTTAAGAATAGAAGTTTGAATTCTATTTGATAATTCTTTTCCCATACATTTTTTTTTATCGTGCAAAATTACAGCATTTTTTTTCAAAATTCATTTTAAGTTTAACATTCTTGCAACACTTTAACAATATCTGTTACAAAACTACTAGCTTTTATAAGCTTTTATCTGATTATGACACCGTCTTATTGGAGTGTTGAAAAGAATAGAACAGAAAATTGTTCTGTTTTATTATGCTTCTCTTTTCTGCTGTATATGGATGATGATATATGTTTCCTAGAATTGATGGTGTGTTATATTGGTATTTGATGCCCAACGTAACCGACGATAGAACCATTTCTTATGGAAATGAAATTCGGAAACGGGTCCAGCCATCGTTGTAAGTACGCAGTGAGAATGTACATCCATGGCGATTCAGCACTTCGCGGATAAAGATAAGTCCGATGCCTTGCCCGTGTGGCTTGGTTGAAAAGAAGGGACTGAATAGTTTTTCTTCCGTTTCCTTGCTGATGCCTGGACCGTTGTCGGCTACTTCGAGCGATGCAGGAGCGGTGGTGGTGATTCTGATTTCTCCGTCCTGGCCGATGCTTTCGACAGCATTCTTGATGATGTTGACCAATACCTGTTCGAAAAGCGAGGTGTCCAGATTGACGTCTCCTACATCGGGAGCGCATTGCAGTGTGAGCTGGATGTGATGGTCGTTGCATAGTCCTTCCATAAAGCGTACGCAGGTGGTGGCCGTTTCGTTCAGACTGTTCCGCGAGAGGAGTGGTTCTGGTATTTTTACCACATCGGCAAAGCGGGTGATGAACTTGCTCATCGAAAAACAGCGTTCGGTACATACGTGCATGACGTCGCAGATTTCTTCCATATCTTTTTCGGTGGCCAGTGCCTGCTCTACCGTGTCCAGCGTAGAGGTGATACCTGCGGTCGTGTTATTTACTTCGTGGGCTATCATGCGTATCACCTTTTCGTAGGCTTTCTTTTCGGCGCGTATCACTTCGTCGGTCATGCGCTCTATCAGGTAGAAAGGATGCTGGAAGCCGCGGTCGATGAAAAAGGTGAAAGTGCAGCGGTAGATGTTAGCATCGTTCAGACGGACCACCCGCGTCTCTTCTTTGCTGAGGGCTGCCAGTTCGCTGGCCAGCGGGGAGTCTATTTTCTCTATCGGTTTGTTTAAGAGGCTTTCGAGGTGGATGCCCAGCATCTTGATGGCCATGGGGTTGGCCTGCGATATGTTTCCGTCCAAATCGGTGATGATGACGCCCATAGGCGAGGCCTGTATCAGAAGGTCGAGGAAATGATTCTGTTCGCGCAGGCGCAAGCGTTCGTTCTTCAGCTGGTCCATCATGCGGTTGAAGATGTTCACAATGCGGTCGGCTTCGTGTTGTCCTACGGGGCTGAGGCGGCTGCTGAAGTCTTGTTCGCGCAGAAGCTCCATACCGTTTCCGATGGTGTGCATGGGCTTCACAATCTTATTATAAAAGACGATGAGGTAGATCAGGATGAATGCGATCGTTCCTTCCATTATATAATAAGGTAGGCGGCTGTCAGGCAGATGGGTTGCCCAATATGCCAGAGCGCCTGACAATGCCAGCAGTATCAGAGCCAGTATGATGAAGAAGGACTTGATGCGCACGTCGGTTATGGTTTATGAGTTTTACGAAAGATTGTTGACCGCAATGTTGTATTTCTCCAACCGGCGATAAAGGGCAGCCCGGCTGATGCCTAACGCCAGGGCTACCTGGCTGAGGTTTCCTTTGTGACGTTCGAGCGCCTGAAGTATGGTGTGGCGTTCGATTTCGTCCAGCGTCATGTTGGCATACGATACGTTCTCGGTGGCTTGAGGTTGTTCGTTGGTGCGCAGGTATTGGGTATCGAAGTCGGCAGCGGTGATGACGGATTTGCCGCTGACAAAGATGGTGCGCTCGACGAGGTTCTTCAGCTCACGGATGTTTCCCGGATAGGGGAGTTTCGACAGGAAGCTCAGGGCATCGGATGCAAACTCGGTGTGGGGCAGTCCGTTGGCTTCGGCCTGGCGGTCGGCGAAGTAGCGTGTCAGTAAGGGAATGTCTTCGCGGCGTTCGCGCAGGGCGGGAAGCTTGATGGTGATGAGGTTGATGCGGTAGAAGAGGTCCTCGCGGAAAGTACGTTCGGATACCATTTTGCGTAGGTCGGCATTGGTGGCCGATACGATGCGTACGTCTACTTTGCGGGGACGGCTGTCGCCGAGCACTTCGAAGGTCTGGTCCTGCAATACGCGGAGCAGTTTTACCTGACAGGAAAGGTCGAGGTCGCCGATTTCGTCAAGGAAGATGGTTCCTTTATTGGCCAGTTCGAAACGGCCGATGCGATCGGCGCTGGCATCGGTGAAGGCGCCTTTCTTGTGGCCGAACATTTCGCTTTCGAAAAGGCTTTGCGAGATACCGCCCAAATTGACTTTCACGAAGGGCTGCTTGGCGCGCTGGCTATTGATGTGGATGGCTTCGGCTATCAGTTCTTTGCCGGTGCCGCTTTCGCCAGTGATGAGAACCGAAGCATTGGTGCGTGCGATGCGTGCTACGGTATTCAGTACTTCCGTCAGTCCGCGCGATTTTCCGATGATGTGGCTGCGGTCCAGTGTGTCGGCCTTCTCGGTGGTGCTTTCTGTCTGCGGCGCATTCAGTTCGAGGGCTGTCTCGATGCGTTGCAGCAGGGCGGCGTTGTTCCACGGTTTGGTGATGAAGTCGAAGGCGCCGGCCTGCATGCCTTGTACGGCCAGCTGGATGCTGCCCCAGGCGGTCATCAGTATGACTGGTGTTTCGGGGCGGAATATTTTTACTTGTTTCAGCAGGGTAAGTCCTTCTTCGCCGGTTGTAGAAAGGGTGAAGTTCATATCCATCAGTATCAGTGCCGGAGCTTCGGCGCGGACGGTGTCGATGGCTTCGCGCGGGCCTGGCACGGCCTTTACTTCGTAGCCGGCGCGTTTCAGCATGAAGCTGAGCGAAGAACGTACTGCGCTATCGTCGTCAATTACAAGAATCATGTTTATATATAATAAGGTATAGTTAAATGTATGTGCAAAGTTAGCAATTCTCTTTGCACGTTGCAAGCGGTCGGCCCGTCTTTTGTGCGTGGAACGTACGTGGGCGGACGGCTTTATCTTCTCACAATGTCCTCGAAGTCGGCTTCGAGCTCGGTGTTGCGTTCGAAGTCCCACAGGGTGAGGCTGCGTATCTGGTAGAAATAGTACCAGTAATAATAGAGTTCGGAGATGTGCTTCTGGCGGGCTTCGTCTTTCGAGTTCTGGGCGTCGTTCAGGTCGAGGGTGCTGATTTTTCCTATCATAAAGGTTTCTACGCTGGTCCGATAGCGCTTCTCGGCGATGAGGTCGGCTTCCTGGGCGATGTTGAGCTGCTGTGCCTGGTTGTTGAAGTTCTCGACCAGCAGGAAGATGTTCTGGTTGAAGTCCATCTGTTCCTGGCGTATTTTGGAGAGCACCACTTCACGATTGCTTTTGGCCACCCTTACTTGTCCGCGCCGTTTTCCCCAGTCGAGGATGGGGATCTTGACGCCGACTTGCACCACTTGGTTATCTACCAGTCCGCGGTAGGATGTCGACAGCGCGTTCGACTGGCCTGTGTAGCCCACACTGGCAAAGAGGTCGATGCTGCGCAGGTTGCCGCGGGCGGTAGCCACTTCGTAATCGGCTTCCAGCTGGCGGCGTCGGATGTTCTGGGCGAAGGAGTTGCGTTCCAATGCTTTTTCGAGCACGCGTTTATATTCCATGTTGAGCATGGGGACGGAGGTAGGCAGCGTCGGGTTCAGGGTTTCCTGTTCGGACACGCCGAGGAAGGAGCGCAGCTGGAACATTTTGGCGTTCAGATTACTTTCGGCAGCGGTGACGTCGGCCTTGCTTTGCAGGGCGTTGAGCTTCAGTTGCAGCAGGTCGTTTTCGGATATCTGTCCCATCTTGCGCTTGGCAATGGCTACTTCGTACAGGCGGTCGG
>NZ_FR883034.1:19544-23121 GCF_000435115.1 Bacteroides sp. CAG:633
GGCGGTCGGCGTTGGTCTTGTTCTGGCGTTCGGTGGCGAGCGACTCTTTGGCCAGCAGCAGTTCGAAGTAGTAGGTGATGGCTTTCATCGTCACTTCCTCGGTGGCGCTTATAAAGGCGGCTTTGGCTTCGGAGTAGCGCACGGGCTCGATGCGGCGGTCCCACTTCAGGGTGTTGACTCCGAAGATGGGTTGCGTCAGTTCCAGACTGACGGGGACGGACATGAACTGTTTGCTGCCGTTCGAGCCCAGCTCCTTCAGATAGTCGAGCGAGGAGGTGAGCGAGAGTTTACCTCCCGTCAGCCAGATGTTCTGGTCGATGGACACTTCGCCCGAAAGCCCCAGCACGTTGTCGCGTACGTACGAGTAGGTACCGTCGGCGTTCTGGTACGAGTTGTATATCTTTCGGTAGTTGGGCAACGTGCCTGTGAAGTTGACTTCGGGCAACAGGTTGGCCCGGAACGTGCGGTATTCCCAATAGGCGGTCTTCAGTTCGTTCAGGGCGACGGCGGCGTCTACCGACTGTATACGTGCCAGGGCGATGGCTTCGTTCAGGGTGATGTCCCGTTCGTGCGTCAGTGTATCGTTCTGTGCGTGGAGCATCAGGGGCATCCACAGGCAGGCTGCAAGTAAAATCTTCTTCATCTTAGTTTGGCTATTAATTTTTCTGTTTCCGTGGTAACCGTAGTTACCGTGGCTTGCCAAAGTAAAGCAAAGAGCGTGCCAAGCGCTCAGAAGTGTCTGTGGGGGCGGTGGTGTTCGGAATCGGACACTTCCGTTGTTCGTTTACGGACGGCGGACGGTTGTAAGCCGGGCTGGGGCTGTGGCTTTGACGTTTTGACATTTTGCCGATGGAAACCGTCGAGAATCCGTTATTTCCGTACGTTGGGACGTTTGCCCGGAAATTTGCGAGCAGTTTTCTGTATTCCTTTCATTTATAGTGGGGTATCGAAATGTTTACATCTGAAATAGAAGAATAAAGTATTCAAATGGCTCCCCAAAGCAGTGTTCGCAGGGGTGAAAAGCTGTTTCGGTGAGCGCCACAAGCAGTCCGGACGAGCCGCACAAGCAATCTGGAAGTGCAGCACAAGTAATCTTGCTGTCTGCCACAAGCGTTGTTCAGTGCGAAAAGAAGCGTTTTTGTCGTGTTTTTCTGCATATTTATACGTTATAAGGCTGCTTTTTATGCGTTTCGGCTTCTATTTGCAGGTTGCCGATAAAGGTTGTGGTTAGCAAAAGGAGCTTTTCTCTGACTTTTTGAGTAAGAACCGGCTTGACTAGTATCGATGTGGCAACTGTACTTGTCGCTTCCGAGAGGCTTCAAAGGTACTGTCGGAGGGTTGTTTATGGGGCAGAACAGGGGGAATACTGCCCGTCAACTCATCTTCTTGCGCATATTGTGTCGAAAATTCAAAATTCAGTCGTATCTTTGCGCCCGCTTAACAAAAAGAGTTTTCAATGAATCTGATTATCGACATCGGTAATACCGTCGCCAAACTGGCGGCTTTCGACGGAGATGAATTGCTCGAAGTGGTGCACGACTCGAACGAGACGCTGGAACACTTGCCCGCTTTCTGCCGGAAATATCCTTTCCGAAAGGCCATTCTCGCCACGGTTATCGATCTGACGGCCGATGTGCAGGATCGCTTGAAGGAGCTTCCCGTTCCTTTGCTCTATCTGGGGGCCGATACTCCGTTGCCGGTCGAGAACCTTTACGAGACGCCCCGTACGCTGGGGTACGACCGTATGGCAGCCGTGGTAGGTGCCAACGCCCTTTGCCCCAGCCGCGACCTGCTGGTGATAGATGCGGGTACCTGCATTACATACGAGTTTATCGATGCTTCGGGTCGCTATCATGGAGGCAACATTTCGCCGGGATTGCAGATGCGTTTCAAGGCCCTGCACCAGTTTACCGGCCGCCTGCCCCAGGTGCAAGCCGAGGGTCGTCTGCTGCCTTTGGGCAAGGATACCGATACCGCCATCCGTTCCGGTGTTCTGCAAGGAATGGAGTATGAGATTTCAGGCTATATTCAAACGATGAAGCATAAATATCCTGAACTTTTGGTTTTTTTAACGGGCGGGAATGAATTTTCTTTTGATACAAACTTAAAAAATATCATCTTTGCAGACAAATTTTTAGTGTTGAAAGGATTAAACCGAATATTGAACTATAATGACAGGATATAGACAAACGCTTGTGACGCTCGTGCTCACGTTGTTATCCGGAGTGGCATTCGCTCAGAATAATACGAATTCTCCTTATACAAGATATGGATACGGACAATTAGCCGACCAGGGTCCGGGAAGCAGTAAGGCAATGGGAGGCATTGCCTACGGTTTGCGCGATAACTCCCAGGTCAACTTCGCCAATCCGGCATCCTATAGCGCCGTAGATTCGCTGACCTTTATATTCGACGGTGGTATTTCGTTGCAGAATACCAATTTCAGCAACGGTGTGCTGAAGCAAAATGCCAAGAATTCGAGTTTCGACTATATCACCATGCAGTTCCGTGCAGCCAAGTGGGCGGGCATCAGTTTAGGTTTGCTTCCTTACTCCAATGTTGGATACAACATCGGCGAAACCCGTGAAGTGGAACAGGTTTCTTATACCGGTGACGGTGGTTTGCACCAAATTTATCTGGGTACTGGACTTAAAATATTAAAAAACTTTTCTATTGGTGCGAATATTTCGTATCTTTGGGGAGACATCACACATACTGTAAACGTGACTTATCCCAATACGTCGTCGGCTTTCGCTTTCGAACGCGAACAAAATGTGTCGGTGACCAGCTATAAGCTCGATTTGGGTGCGCAATATACGCATCAATTCGGCAAGAAGCATCAGGTGACGTTGGGTGTTGTTTTCTCGCCCGGTCACGACTTGAACAACGATGCTTATACGCAGACTACGACCGGCAACAGTTCGATGGGATACACCGTATCTCAACGTGATACGGTTGCCACGTGTGGCATACCTACAACGTTAGGTGCCGGATTCACGTACGTGTACGACGGCCGTCTGACGGTGGGAGCCGATGTGATGTTGCAGAATTGGAGCAAGGCATCGTTTATGAACAACTCTGACGCTTTCAGCAACCGTCGCCGCATAAGCCTCGGTGCAGAGTACATGCCGAATCCAATGGGCAGAAGTTATCTGTCGGTTGTGAAATATCGTGTGGGAGCCTATTACTCCCAACCATATTATAAAATGGAAGGAAAGCGGGCGGCTGATGAGTACGGCGTAACGGCCGGTTTCGGATTGCCCATTCCGAGAACACGTTCGATCTTGAGCATTTCCGGTCAGTATGTCAGAGTATCTGGCAAACATGCCGGCTTGCTGGATGAAAACACATTCCGGGTTTGCATCGGAGTAACCTTTAACGAACGTTGGTTCTTCAAGCGTAAAGTGAATTAAAGAATAGACAAAAATATCACAACTAAAATTTTGATACAATGAAAATTAAGACGCTTGTGGCTGCTGTATTGCTCCTTTCGGGTGGAGCAACCAGCGTTTTTGCACAAAACGATTGTAATGCGAACAGTAGTATCTCGCACGAGGCCGTGCGGGCAGGTAACTTT
>NZ_FR883034.1:23192-59595 GCF_000435115.1 Bacteroides sp. CAG:633
GTCCGACTTTGAGATATTACACATTTACGGATGCCATTAAAATTCTGCAAAATTTCTTGCAAACCAACAAAGATCGTAATTCTGCCGACTACAAAAAATATTTCGACGAGCTGATGCAGGTTCACGATTTGCGTATTCAGAATCTTCCGGAATTTGCCAAAAAATATAAGAGCGGAATTCCCAGCCCGGCTTCAGCTAGGGGTACAAAGGCTGTAGACTACTTGCAGTATGCTCCAGTACCGGATCTGAATCAGGCTTATACTTGGCTGAGAGAATCGGTTTCTGAGGCGCAAGGCGAATCTGACGGTGCTGTGTTGCATTACTTTTTGGATGTGTCCATGCAGAAAGTAAAGGCTGACAGTAATCATACTGATCAGTTCTTTCAGGATTATTTGGATGCTTCCAAATATACCGAGGATGCTATCGCTACCGAAACCAATGCTGCCAAGAAGAAAAATCTTGAAGCTATTAAGGAGAACTTGGTTGCCATGTTCGTTAACAGTGGTGTAGCCGACTGCGAATCTCTGCAGAATATCTATGGTCCGAAAGTAGAAGCTAACCAAAGCGACTCCACTTTCCTGAAGAAGACTATCGCTATCCTGAAGATGATGAAATGTAATGAAAGCGAAGTTTACTTCAAGGCTTCTGATTACCTGTATCGTATCGACCCGAGTGCAGATGCTGCTGTAGGTGTAGCCTATATGTATTATAAGAAAGGCGACTACGATAACGCCGTGAAGTATTTCGACGAGGCTTTGGGTATGGAAACTGACAATGCAAAGAAAGCTGAAATGTCTTATGCAACAGCTGCTGCTCTGTTTAGTGCCAAGAAGCTTTCTCAGGCAAGATCTTACTGTCAGAAGGCCCTTTCTTTCAAAGAAGACTACGGACAGGCATATATCATGTTGGCACACATCTATGCTTCCAATCCGAAGTGGAGTGATGAGCCTGCTTTGAACAAATGTACTTACTTCCTCGTAATCGACAAGCTTCAGAAAGCTAAATCGATCGATCCGAGCGTGGCCGAGGAAGCCAATAAGCTTATTTCTACCTATTCAGCTTATACCCCGCAGGCAAAAGACTTGTTTATGTTGGGTTATAAGGCTGGCGACCGTGTAACTATCGGTGGCTGGATAGGTGAGTCTACAACCATTCGATAATATGATGTCATCACAATCGAAGGGCGTAATATATTTTAGAAATCTGAGCATAACCATTGTCTTAGGGGGAATGGTTATGCTCCTTTTATTTTCGGCCTGCTCTGGAAAGAAGCAAGAACTGGGCGCAGCCATTACCGAACGTGATTCGATGCCGGTGATGGATACGCGGGGAGTCACGACGCTTATTTCAGACTCCGGTGTTACGCGTTACCGCATTCTTACCGAGGAGTGGAAGGTGTTCGATCGTAAGTCTCCTTCTTATTGGTCTTTCGAAAAGGGAGTCTATCTGGAGAAGTTCGATACCTTGTTTCAGGTCGAAGCAAGTATCAAGTCTGATACTGCTTATTTTTACGACAAGCAGAAGCTTTGGAAACTGGTAGGCAATGTACATATACAGAACCTGAAGGGAGAGAAGTTTGACACAGAGTTGCTTTATTGGGATCAGACGAAAAAGAAGGTTTATTCGGACAAGCGTGTGCGTATCGAGCAGCCCGATCAGATTATTTATGCATGGGGCTTTGAATCGAATGAACAAATGACAAAATATCGTTTCTTCAAGACTGACGGTATATTCTATATCGACGAGGAAGAGGGAGCCGCTCCTTCCGACAGCCTGAAGACGGACAGTATCGGATAAGTATGTTAGACACTATTATTTATTTGCTGATAACCATGGCTTTCTCTGCCTTTTTCTCGGGAATGGAGATTGCCTTTGTTTCGGTCGACAAGCTACGTTTTGAAATGGACAAGAAAGCTGGTGTAACGTCTGCCATTCTTTCTTATTTCTTCCGCAATCCTAACGATTTCATTTCGACAATGCTGGTGGGCAATAATATTGCGCTGGTTATTTACGGTATTTTTATGGCGCAGATTATCGAAGGGAATCTATTGGCCGGAGTTATTTCGAATCATTTTGCGGTAGTACTGATACAAACGATTATTTCAACACTGGTTATCTTGGTGACGGGTGAGTTCCTACCTAAAACATTGTTTAAGATCAATCCCAATCTGGCCTTACGTGTATGTGCCATGCCGTTGTTTGTATGCTATGTAGTCTTGTTTCCGGTCTCTAAATTAGCTTCAGGGCTTTCGTCTGTCTTTTTATATATTTTCGGCGTACGTATTAATAAAGAGGCGCGTGCCAGAGCATTCGGAAAGGTCGATTTGGATTATTTTGTTCAGTCGAGTATCGAAAATGCCGAAAGTGAGGAGAATCTGGATGCCGAGGTGAAAATATTTCAGAATGCGCTCGACTTCTCGAATATCAAGATACGTGATTGTATTGTGCCGCGTACCGAAGTTGTAGCAGTTGATGTCAGTGCTTCACTGGACGAGCTGAAAAGTCTTTTTGTGGAGTCGGGTATTTCGAAAATAATAGTGTACGACGGTAGTATAGATAATGTGATAGGTTATATCCATTCGTCGGAGATGTTCCGTAATCCGGCCGATTGGCGAAATAATGTGAAGGATGTTCCCATTGTTCCCGAAACGATGGCGGCTCACAAACTGATGAAACTGTTTATGCAACAGAAGAAAACAATTGCAGTTGTGGTAGATGAGTTTGGCGGGACCTCTGGCATTGTTTCTTTGGAGGATTTGGTAGAAGAAATCTTTGGAGATATAGAAGACGAACATGACAATACGTCGTATGTATGTAAACAAATTGGAGAGAATGAATATGTTTTGTCTGCGCGTCTGGAAATTGAGAAGGTAAACGAAACGTTTGGTCTGGATCTTCCGGAATCGGATGATTATTTGACGGTAGGCGG
Source organism: Bacteroides sp. CAG:633 (assembly GCF_000435115.1). Classification (NCBI taxonomy): domain Bacteria; kingdom Pseudomonadati; phylum Bacteroidota; class Bacteroidia; order Bacteroidales; family Bacteroidaceae; genus Bacteroides; species Bacteroides sp. CAG:633. Next base: position 26,122 of record NZ_FR883034.1, read on the forward strand.
GCTTATTCTGAACAGTTACCAAAACTTTCCCAAGCTGCACGAAGTGGTAACAGTAGACCGTTATCAGTTTAAGATTATTAAGGTTACAGCTACTAAAATTGAACTGGTGCGGCTCAAAGTAACCGAATAATGCTATTTAGATGCAAAATTTCGGCGAATAAATAGATGCGTATTAGCATTTTTTGTATCTTCGTGCGCTAAAATCGGTAAAAATAAGAAAGTAATAAATAAACAAATAAATCTAATTAACAAAAATGGCAACATTACAAAACATTCGGTCGAAAGGACCTTTATTGGTGATTGTAATTGGTGTGGCGTTGTTTGCTTTCATCGCGGGTGATGCATGGAAGGTTCTTCAGCCGCATCAGTCACAAGACGTAGGAGAAGTGAACGGAGAAACTATTTCCGCTCAAGATTATCAGACAATGGTGGAAGAATATACGGAAGTCGTTAAGTTCTCTACCGGTAGATCAGCATTGAGTGATGAAGAAACCAATCAGATTAAAGATGAAGTTTGGCAAAGATATGTCAACAATAAGCTGATTGAGAATGAAGCTGAGAAGTTAGGCCTGACAGTTTCGAAAGAAGAAATACAGTCGATTATAGATGAAGGAACGCACTACATGTTGCAAAGAACTCCTTTTGTGAATGCCCAGACAGGGGCTTTCGATAAGGATATGTTGAAGAAGTTCCTGGTTGATTATTCAAAGATGAACAGAGCGCAGATGCCTGCTCAATATGTAGAACAATACGATGCAATGTACAAGCTGTGGGCATTTATCGAACAATCTCTGATTGAAGCTCGCTTGCAGGAAAAATACACATCGTTGATAGCCAAATCACTGTTCGCTAACTCTGTTGAGGCACAGGATGCGTTTGATGCACGTGTAAATCAGACCGATCTGCTTTTGGCAGCCATTCCTTACTCTTCTGTTACAGATTCTACGATTACAGTAAGCGATGCTGATTTGCAGGCTGCATACGATAAAAAGAAAGAGCAATTCAAGCAATATGTTGAAACTCGTAACATCCGTTATATTGATGTTCAGGTAACAGCAAGTGCTGAAGACCGTGCTGCTTTGCAAAAGGAAATGGAAGAATATACAGCTCAATTGGCTTCTACTTCTTCTGATTATACATCGTTCATCCGTTCTACTGGTTCTGAAACTCCGTATGTAGATTTGTTCTACACAACAAGAACTTTGCCTTCTGACGTTACTGCACGTTTGGATTCAGTAAATGTAGGAGAGGTGTTTGGTCCCTATTATAATGTAGCAGACAATACTCTGAATACATTCAAGAAATTGGCTGAAACTTCAATGCCTGACTCTATCGAATATCGTCAGATTCAGGTAGTAGCCGAAGATGCTGATAAGACTAAGACTTTGGCTGACAGTATCTATAATGCCATTAAGGGTGGTGCTGATTTTGCTGAAGTAGCTAAGAAGTATGGACAGACTGGCGAAGCTGTATGGATTACTTCTGCCAATTACGAAGGTGCCCAGCTGGATGGTGATAATCTGAAGTATGTAACTGCTGTTACTACTATGGGACAGAATGAACTGCAGAATCTGGCTTTAGGTCAAGCTAATGTTATTTTGCAGGTAACTAATAAGAAAGCTGTGAAGGATAAATATAAAGTAGCAGTGATTAAACGTCCTGTTGAGTTTAGCAAGGAAACCTATAATAAGGCATACAATGATTTCAGCCAGTTTATAGCAGCTAATAATACGCTTGAAAAGATGATGGCCAATGCTGAAGACGCTGGTTACAGACTCTTCCCTAAAGATGACTTGTATAGCTCAGAACATGGAATTGGTGGTATTCGTGGAACAAAGGATGCACTGAAATGGGCTTTCGAAGCTAAGGTTGGTGAAGTTTCTGGTTTGTATGAGTGTGGCGAGAGTGATCATATGCTGGTTGTAGGTTTGGCTGGCATCGTTAAAGAAGGATATCGTCCTTTGGCTCTGGTAAAAGATCAGTTGAGAGCTGAAGTTATCCGTGACAAGAAAGCTGAGAAGATTATGGCTGATATGAAGGCTGCTGGTGCGACTTCATTTGATCAGTATAAGAATATGGCTAATGCAGTGAGCGATTCAGTGAAACATGTTACTTTCTCGGCTCCCGCTTATGTATCAGCATTGCACAGCAGTGAGCCTGCAGTAAGTGCTTATGCATCGGTTGCAGAAGTTAATAAGCTGAGTGCTCCGATTAAAGGTCAGGGTGGTGTCTTTGTTCTTCAACCTTATGCAAAAGAAAAATTGAACGAAACCTTTAATAAGGAAACTGAAGAGACTACATTGGAAAACATGCATGCACGTATGGCAGGTCAGTTTATGAGTGACTTGTATTTGAAAGCCAATGTGAAAGATACTCGTTATCTCTTCTTCTAATAAGTTAGAATAGAGGTTTTACTCTAAAAAATACATCCGGGCTTTAGGTTTCAGAATATCGGGTCTGAAATCTGAAGCCCGGATTTTTTGTATAGATTCTGATAGTCCTGTTGTTTTTCGATACGTGGGGCAAGTTTCTATTGCCACCGTTGTCTTTATATTACTTTATTTGTACCTTTGCAAGATAAAAGAATATAAGAATATGGCACAAAAACTTCCCCTTTTGGGATTGACTCTTTCTGAATTGCAGTCTGTTGTAAAGAATCTTGGCATGCCAAGCTTTTCAGCCAAACAAATAGCTTCTTGGCTGTATGATAAAAAAGTCTTTTCAATAGATGAAATGACCAATTTGTCGTTAAAACATAGAGAGCTGCTGAAAGAACAGTATGAGGTTGGAGCTGAGGGACCGATAGATGCGATGCGTTCGGTTGATGGTACTGTAAAGTATCTGTTCCGTGTCGGTGAAAACCATTTTGTTGAATCTGTTTATATCCCTGATGATGACCGTGCTACGTTGTGTGTGTCTTCACAAGTAGGTTGCAAAATGAATTGTAAGTTTTGTATGACCGGAAAGCAAGGATTTACTGCTAACCTTACAGCTAATCAGATAATAAATCAGATAAACTCTTTGCCGGAACGTGATAATCTGACCAATGTAGTAATGATGGGGATGGGAGAGCCTTTGGATAATCTTAATGAGGTATTGAAGGCTTTGGAAATAATGACCTCTGATTACGGATATGGTTGGAGCCCGAAAAGAGTGACTCTCTCTACTGTAGGCCTCCGCAAGGGGTTACAACGTTTTATTGAGGAATCCGATTGTCATTTGGCTGTTAGTCTTCATTCTCCGTTACCGCTGCAACGCCGTGACTTGATGCCTGCTGAAAAGGCTTTCTCAATAACTGAAATAGTTGATCTGTTGCGCAACTATGATTTCAGCAAGCAGCGGAGACTTTCTTTTGAATATATCATGTTTAAGGGAGTCAACGACTCTCTGCCTTATGCCAAAGAACTTTTGAAACTATTGCGTGGCGTAGATTGCAGAATTAATTTGATTCGTTTCCATGCAATTCCAGGTGTTGATTTGCAGGGAGCTGATATGGATACGATGGTTACTTTCCGGGATTATCTGACTTCACATGGATTGTTTACTACAATACGTGCTTCACGAGGTGAGGATATATTTGCAGCCTGTGGAATGCTCTCTACGGCGAAGCAAGAGGAGAATAAACAAGAATTAATATAAATTATTAACTTTGCCCGAAAGGATTTACTGATTTTTCGTAGTTTTGTAGAAACTAAAATAATGTGATTATGAAAAGGCACTTGGTTTATTTGAGCATGTTCCTTATGTCTGTTTTGTTTGTGGCATGTGGTAATGGTAAAAAGAAGAGTATGTTTACCCCGACCTCAAGTGGGCGTGCATATGAAGTTCTTGTTGTAATAGATTTGGATATGTGGGAGCGGCCGGCTGGTAGAGCTTTGTTTGACGTACTCGACTCTGATGTACCTGGATTGCCTCAATCAGAACGCTCTTTCCGCATTATGTATACTGATCCGTCGAATTATGACGCTACCTTAAAAATTATCCGCAACATTATTGTAGTAGAGGTGAACAAAGACCTCTATACACAGCCTAAGTTAAAGTCTGCTCAGAATGTCTATGCTGCACCGCAGTCTATCTTGACAATTCAGGCTCCTGATGAAAAGACATTTGGTGAGTTTGTTACAAAAAACAAACAAGTCATTATAGACTATTTTACTCATGCAGAGATGAACCGGCAAATTTTTGCTTTGGAAACCAATCATAGTGATTATGTCACAACGAAAGTAAAAAGTATGTTTGATTGTGATGTATGGGTACCTGGCGAGTTGACAGCTACGAAACAAGGCGAGAACTTTTTCTGGGCAGGAACTAATGCTGCAACTGGTGATCAGAATTTTGTTATTTATACTTATCCATATACCGATAAGAATACTTTCACAAAAGAATATTTTGTTCACAAACGTGATTCTGTGATGAAAATCAATATTCCAGGGGCACGCGAAGGAATGTATATGATGACTGATTCGTTGATGACTGATGTACGTCCTATTAGTGTGCAAGGCGAGTATGCACTGGAAGTTCGTGGGCTGTGGCGTATTAAGGGCGATTTTATGGGTGGCCCGTTTGTGTCTCACGTTCGTTTGGACAGAGCTAACCAACAAATTGTTGTTTCAGAGATATTTGTTTACTCTCCTGATAAGATGAAACGTAATCTTGTACGTCAGATGGAAGCTTCTCTTTATACTTTGAAGTTACCAAATAGCCGACAGGTAGAAGTAACAATACCGGCTATTGTGATAAGTAATGATTCAACTACTAATAAAAAATAAGAATGGAAGATAACAAAATAAGAATTGGCATAACACAAGGTGACATTAATGGAGTGGGATATGAAGTGATTCTGAAGACTTTTGAAGATCCCATGATGTTGGAATTGTGTACACCGATTATATATGGTTCTCCTAAGGTTGCAGCCTATCATCGGAAGTCTTTAGACCTCTCTACTAATTTTAGTATTGTGAATTCGGCTTCAGAGGCTATGCCAGATAAGCTGAGTGTGGTTAATTGTACTGATGATGAAGTAAAGGTAGAGTTCTCGAAGGCTGATCCCGAAGCAGGGAAAGCTGCTTTAAGTGCTTTGGAGAAAGCTATAGAAGAGTATCGGGAAGGTTTGATCGATGCTATTGTGACTGCACCTATAAACAAGCACACTATTCAGTCTGAGGAGTTCTCTTTTCCCGGCCATACCGAATACATTGAGGAACGGTTGGGCGATGGTGAAAAGGCTCTTATGATTCTGATGAAAGGTGATTTTCGTGTAGCATTGGTTACTGGACATATTCCCATTGCTCAGGTTGCTTCGACCATTACCAAGGAATTGATAGAAGAAAAATTGGAGATTTTCAATCGGTCTTTAAAACAGGATTTTGGTATAGGAGCACCACGTATCGCAGTATTAGCTTTGAATCCTCATGCCGGTGATGGTGGATTATTGGGAATGGAGGAACAGGAAATTATAATCCCTGCTATTCAGGAGATGGCTGCCAAGGGGGTACTTTGTTTCGGACCTTATCCTGCTGACGGATTTATGGGTTCGGGCAATCTTTCCCATTTCGATGGAGTATTGGCCATGTATCACGATCAGGGTTTGGCACCATTTAAAGCACTGGCAATGGATGAAGGAGTGAACTATACGGCTGGTTTGCCTGTCGTTCGTACTTCGCCGGCGCATGGCACTGCTTATGATATTGCAGGAAAGGGTGTAGCTTCGGAAGATTCGTTCCGCCAGGCTGTTTATGTAGCGATTGATGTGTTCCGTAACCGTTTGCATGAAAAGAATATGCGTGCAAATCCACTGCGAAAGCAATATTACGAGAAACGTGATGATAGTGACAAGTTGAAGCTTGACAGTATAGAAGAGGAATTATAAATATGACGAAAGCAGAAATACAGCAAGTGAAGTTGCGTTTTGGCATCATTGGTAACAATGATGGATTGACGCGCGCCATTGATATAGCGATTCAGGTGGCACCTACTGACTTGTCTGTCTTGATAACTGGGGAAAGCGGTGTAGGTAAGGAAAGTTTTCCCCAAATCATCCATCAGTATAGCCGACGTAAACACGGGCAATACATTGCAGTGAACTGTGGAGCTATTCCGGAAGGTACTATCGATTCGGAGCTTTTTGGCCATGAAAAAGGAGCCTTTACAGGAGCTATCGGCGAGCGAAAAGGATATTTTGGAGAAGCAAATGGTGGTACTATCTTTCTGGATGAAGTAGGAGAGTTGCCTTTGCCTACTCAGGCCCGTTTGCTTCGGGTACTTGAAACGGGAGAATTTATCAAGGTGGGTTCGTCGAAAGTAGAAAAGACGGATGTGCGTATTGTTGCTGCTACAAACGTAAATTTGACTCAGGCTATTGCGGACGGCCGTTTTCGTGAGGATCTGTATTATCGTTTGAATACAGTTCCTATACAGATTCCTCCTTTGCGAGAGAGAGGTGAAGATGTGGTTCTGCTGTTCCGAAAGTTTGCGACCGATTTTGCGGATAAATACAGGATGCCTGCCATTCAGTTGACGGAAGATGCCAAACGTGAATTAATGTCTTATTCGTGGCCAGGTAATGTCCGTCAGTTGAAGAATATTACAGAGCAGATCTCAATTATTGAAACTAACCGTGAAATAGATGCTTCTATTTTGAAGGGATATCTGCCGTTGCAAAGTAATGTGCAGAAACTTCCTGCTTTGTTCGGAGCAAAGGAACACAAGAGTTTTGAGAGTGAACGTGAGATACTTTATCAGGTCCTTTTTGATATGCGTCAGGATGTTACGGAGTTAAAGAAACTGGTGCATGAGATTATGACTGAACGTGCTGCGGGAATTTCGTCTGCATCTCCTTCACCTTATTTATCCTCCGAGGCTTCTATTGTGACTCCGGCACAACCCTCAGTACCTGCTATTATTCATTCTCCGATTAAGGCAGTTACGCCTGTCGATGATGATATTCAGGATACGGAAGAGTATGTGGAAGAATCGTTGTCACTGGATGATGTAGAAAAAGAAATGATACGGAAAGCACTTGAAAAGCATCATGGCAAACGCAAAGCGGCGGCACATGATCTGAACATTTCCGAACGGACTTTATACAGAAAGATTAAAGAATATGGGTTGGATTAGAAAGATATCATTAATACTTTTGTTGGCAATATCGGGCATTGTGCTGTATTCTTGTAGCATAAAGATAGGTCTTGCTCCGATTAGTTCAATAGATTATACGAAAGTTAAGACAATTTCGATTGCTGATTTTGAGAATCATGCCGATTATGTTTATGCACCTTTGGCGATCGAATTCAATCAGAAGCTGAAAGACATGTTCATTCAGCAGACAAGTCTTCGTTTGGTTGATTCGGGAGGAGATTTGGAGATTAGCGGTGAAATTATAGGATATAATCAGTATAATGAAGCTGTAGATGCCAGTGGTTATTCTTCGAAAGTAAAACTGACTTTGACGGTGAAAGTGTCGTATGTCAATAATACCAATCACGAAGAAGACTTTACCGACCAGCAATTCTCAGCTTTCCAGACGTATGACTCATCGCAATTGCTGACCTCGGTACAGGACGGATTGATTACCGTAATGGTTAAAGATATTGCAGAGCAAATATTTAATTCAACAGTAGCTAACTGGTAATATAGGGAAATGACATCTGTACATTTGCAACAGTGGATTGAGCATCCGAAGATGCTGAACAGGGATACTTTGTACGAGCTTCGTACGATGGTAGCCCGTTATCCTTATTTCCAGTCACTTCGTTTGTTGTACCTGAAGAATTTGTATTTGTTGCACGATACAGCTTTTGGTTCAGAGTTGCGGAAGGCAGTACTTTATGTTGCCGATCGTCGTGTCTTGTTCTACCTGATAGAAGGTGATCGTTATAAGTTGCAGGCTCAGAAACTGTCCAATAGGATAGATACTGAATTGAAAGAAGAGCCTAGCGTCGATCGTACTCTTTTCCTGATTGATACTTTTTTGGCAACTATGCCGGAAGAGCAGACTCAACCGATGGAATTGGACTATTCGATGGATTATACAGCCTATCTGCTGAGTGAAGACAATGGATTGAATGAAGAAAGCCCGCAAGAGGAAGTGCCCAAGCTGAGGGGGCAGAATCTCATTGATGATTTCTTGAAGAGAGACGAGAAGGAAACTGTGGAAGAAGCAGTTCCGTCTGCTACAGATACAAAATTGGATGCAATGCCTGAACAGCCGGATGATGCAGCAGAAAGTGTTGAGGAATGTAGCTCGTCTCAATCACCGATGCTGGAGGCTACAGCAGAGCAACCTATAGAAGGCACTTGTCAAATAATCGGTGTAGATGAGTCTTCCGAGACAGCTGATCAGGCAGCCGGTGATGATTTGGATAATGAAGAGCCGGATGAGGAGAATTTGGATGATATTTACGGCAAAGAAGAGTTGGATGACAGCTGTTTTACCGAAACTTTGGCAAAAATATACATCAAACAGCACCGATATGATAAAGCTCTTGAAATTATTAAAAAATTAAGTTTGAATTATCCAAAAAAAAATGCTTACTTTGCAGACCAAATCAGATTTTTGGAGAAATTGATTATTAACGCTAAATCAAAATAACAAAATGTATTCATTATTAATTATCTTAATGCTGATTGCATCAGTATTGATGTGTTTCATTGTTTTAATCCAGAATTCAAAGGGTGGAGGTCTGGCATCAGGCTTTTCTTCATCCAATGCGATTATGGGTGTACGCAAAACTACCGATTTCCTGGAAAAAGCAACATGGACATTAGCTGCGGCTATGGTTATATTCAGTGTTGTTGCTGCTTATACAGTTCCTTCTGCTTCTAGCAAGAGTGGTGATGTGATATTGGAACAAGCACAGCAAGAAGAGAAGACAAATCCGTATAATATGCCCGTAGGTACAACAGCACCGCAGACTGAAGCTCCTGCTGCTGCTACACCTGCTCCTGCTGCTTCTGATTCAGCAGCCAATTAAGGACAGAACGGCATGGCCGTCATGCGTGATTTGAGATAATTTAGGCACGGATTACATGAATTTGAAGGGGTAATTTATTCCCTATTTTCATGTAATCCGTGTTTTTTATATCTGTATGTTTAATAAAGTCTGATTATCTGTATTCTTTTTTAGCATAATAGCTGGAAAGACTAGCATATTTTCATTATTTTTGTTGCTTAATAAATTAACTAATAACATACTAATTGAAATGATGACATCTGAAAAAAATCTCCAGACGTTGCGCGATTCAGCGGCTATGCGCTGGATGGTGCTGCTTTTCTTGGCTTTTGCCATGTTCTGTTCATACATCTTTATGGACATTCTTTCACCTATTAAAGATTTGATGCAATCTACACGAGGCTGGGATTCTACAGCTTTTGGTACGATGCAGGGTTCTGAAACGTTTTTGAATGTTTTTGTATTCTTTCTGATTTTTGCCGGTATCATTCTGGATAAGATGGGAGTACGTTTTACAGCCCTTCTTTCAGGAACAGTGATGCTAATAGGTGCTATTATCAATTGGTATGCCGTTACCGAAAGTTTTCAAGGCAGCGGACTTGAGAACTGGTTTAATAATAATCTGAATTATATCCCCGTTTTTGATGAATTGGGCATTTCTCCTTTTTATAGAGGTATGCCTGCCTCAGCCAAGTTTGCAGCCATTGGTTTTATGATCTTCGGCTGTGGTGTTGAGATGGCAGGTATTACAGTTTCCAGAGGATTGATTAAATGGTTTAAAGGCCGCGAGCTGGCATTGGCTATGGGTTCGGAAATGGCACTTGCACGTTTAGGTGTGGCAACCTGTATGATCTTCTCTCCGGTATTTGCCAAGTTGGGAGGTGTAATTGACGTTTCCCGTTCTGTAGCATTCGGTGTAGTACTGCTGATGATAGCCTTGATCATGTTTATCGTTTATTTCTTTATGGATAAGAAGCTTGACGCACAGACTGGCGAGGCAGAAGAAAAAGATGATCCCTTTAAGATATCTGATTTGAAGAAGATTCTTACAAGCGGTGGATTCTGGTTGGTTGCATTGCTGTGCGTGCTTTATTACTCTGCCATTTTCCCGTTCCAGAAGTATGCTGTAAATATGTTGCAATGTAACCTGATATTTACTGATGTGCCAGCCGATTCATTCTGGGCAACTAATACGGTGACCATAATTCAATACTGTATCATGCTGGTTGTGGCTGCTGCCGCTTTTGCCAGCAATTTCTCCAAGCGTGTCAGTATGAAATACGGATTACTGGTTGTTGCAGCAGTGGCATTGGTTGCTTTCTGTTATATGGGTTATATGCGTCAAAGCGCTGAGACTGTTTTTGCTGTATTCCCGTTGCTGGCAGTAGGTATTACACCTATATTGGGCAATTATGTTGATCATAAAGGAAAAGCAGCAACCATGCTTGTGGTTGGTTCTATTCTGCTGATCTTCTGTCATTTGACTTTCGCTTTTGTATTACCGCAATTCAAGGATAATGCGATTGGTGGTGTGATTATTGCTTATCTTACCATTCTTGTACTCGGAGCAAGTTTCTCGTTGGTTCCTGCTTCTTTGTGGCCTAGTGTGCCTAAGTTGGTCGATGCTAAAATCATTGGTAGTGCCTATGCGCTTATCTTCTGGATTCAGAATATCGGTTTGTGGCTTTTCCCGCTTCTGATAGGAAAGGTTCTCGACCGTACCAATCCGCAGCTTGTGGCCGATTTGCAGAATGGAGTCATTACACCGGAAGAAGCAGCTGTCTCTTATGATTATACAGCGCCGCTTGTAATGCTTGCCTGTCTGGGTGTTGCCGCATTGATTCTTGGTTTTGTATTGAAAGTAGTCGACCGTAAGAAGGGCCTTGGCTTGGAAGAACCTAACATTAAGGAATAAGTAATATGCCGGATACAGTAGACAAAATTAGTTTGTTGAATGCCATTCCGGTTCGTAGTGAACAGGTAAAAACTGAATGGAAAGGTGAGTACGTTGTGCTCGCCTTTCCTCGGTTTAAGAAGGAATGGATGCGTCGTTTCTGGTTGTTTAAAGGGCTGTCGCAGGATATACATGTAACGTTGGAAGAGCATGGGACAGCCGTTTGGCAATTAATAAACGGCCAGCGTACCGTAAATGAAATAGTGGAACTGCTGGCCGTTCATTTCTCGAACGAAGCGGATTATGCTTCGCGTGTTGCAACTTACATCATGCAGTTGCATAAAGATGGTTTTATTCGCCTCTGTCTACCTTCAGCAAGCCACCCGTTGTAGTGTCGAAAAGCACCTGGGTAACACTGTTCTTATTGAATAGTACAGGAGCAAGGTATTCCGTGGTGCCAAATTGGCTCACCGGAAGTTCGTCTTCAAACAATTTCTGGTGTTTGTATTTTATCTCTATTTTGGCTTTACCGGGTGCATTGTATGCCACTCCTTCTATTTTCTTCTTTTGATCTTTCTCGTCGACTGGCGGAATGTTGATTGTCTTAAGGTCGGTGATGCTGATGTATATAGGCTCGCCGGCCAGATTATAGCTGTCTACGACTCCCAGACGTGTAGAGAAGCGTGAAATTACTGCATTTTGCATTTCTTTGGGAGTAATGCGTACGGTGAATGTTTGGGATTGCTCGACCGTTTTTCCGGTAAACATTTCCGTCATGGCTTTTTCCTGACGATTCAGGTTGTCGAGCATCAGTTTAAGCTGTTCTCCGTCTTTGGGCATGTTGTCTGCCTCGCCTCTTAGCAGAGCGTTTTTGCTTTCGCGTATGTTGTAGATTTCCTGTGCAACCAGTTCGGCCATTTTAGCACTTGAGCTGGCCATAAGAATTTCCTGCGTGAGGAAAGTACGCGGGTCAAGTGTCTCGGATGCCGCATTGAGTGGGGCAGAGGCTTGTTTCTTTTCTTTCTTTCCGCTATAAGGCATATTGATGGAGCGTACAATGCCGTCTTCGGTCAGTTCCATAAGAGGAGCAACCGTTTTGTCTTTCAGCTTTACGAAATAAACGTTATCCTTGTCCGGTACTCCGATAGTGGAAGTTTGTATTTTGTCCAGTGTCCAATACTCTCTTGACAGTGGAGAAATGCCAGTCAGTTTCAGAAACTGTTCGGCATATTTGCAAAATTCTCCCGGAGTGTATGTATGCTTGGTTGCCACAATGGTAAGCTGAATTTCAGTTTTCGGCAGCAGATAGGTCACTCCATAGTCCTTACCACGCATCACACCAGCAGTAACTTCCGTCTGGGCGTACGTACCGGTTGTGAGTAGCAGAAGACCTGCCAGTTGTATGATTCTTTTTTTCATAAAAGGATATTAATAATAAGTTATTCATTTGCTTTAGATAGAAAAGCAAAGCCGGTATGGCGGTGCATTTACAGCTCGACCTGGCTTTGTTCTACTTCTATCTTAAATAACAAAGATAATGAACTCCGCTGTTGTACGACACTTATTTACGAAAGATTAACGTACGAACTGAATGCATACGGGTTTGCTGATGGCTATATCTTTGTTGATGTTTTCCAATAATCCTGTTGTCTCATCTCGTCGGTATACCTGTATCACGTGGCTGTCGCGGCAAGCTACCAACAGGTACTTACCGTTGGGAGTGATATTAAAGTTACGGGGATGAATGCCGGTAAGCTGATATCCGACTTTGGCCAGCATGCCGTTTTCTTCGTTGACGGCATAGATGGCTATTCCGTCACCTTTCAGCCGGTTGGAGGCATATAGATATTTGCCATCGGGACTAAGGTGGATGTCTGCACTTCCGCGGGCGGCCAGTGTGTCGGCTGTGATGGTCTGTATCTGTTTCAGGCAACCGTCGTTGTAGCTGTAGGCGATAACTTTGCCCGACAGTTCATTAATAAGGTATGCATATTGTCCGTTCGGGCTGAACGTCAGATGACGCGGACCGGAACCGGGAGCTACTTCTGTTGCTTCGGCCGAGGGATGCGGGACGATATCTTTCGGATGAAGGACAAAGCGCAGGATGCGGTCGGAACTGAAGTCGGTGGCAAATATATATTTCCCGTCAGGCGAGAAGACGGCACAGTGCATGTGCGGGCTGTTCTGTCTTTCCGGATCGGCATTGTTGGCCATTCCTTCGAACAGGGTGTCGACCGGTTCTACGCTTCCGTTGCTACGCAGGGGAAATACAGCCATTGTGCCACCGGAATAGTTGGCGGTCAGCACTTCCTTTCCGTTGGTAGATATATAGCAAGGACCTGCGCTTAAGGTAGGTTCGCTGTTCAGCAGGCGCAGTTCTCCGGTTGTTTTGTCGAAAGACAATGCATTGACAGCTGCTTGTTTGCCGTCCATTTCGCTGACGGCATAGACAAACTGTCCGTCTTCCGATACGGCCATGTAGGAAGGATTGGGCAGTTCGAACGAGTTGAGGGCCGTAGAAACACCGGTTTCCTGATTGAAGCGGAAAGTGTAAATACCTTTGCTTCCTCCGTCCGTGTAGGTTCCTACCAACATGGCGATTTCAGCAGATTCCGCCTTGGCTGGCTTCTGTGGCATGCAGGCGGCACAGAGCAGTGCTATCATGCAGTAAAGTAGCTTTTTCATTGTATTATACCAGATTAATGTGTCTTTTTACGAGGAGTATTATTCTTTGATATACTTTTTCATACCTTCGGTGCAGAACGTCTTGAATTTCCCGTCATTGTCGCTGTAGATGAAGTAAGCGTCAATTTCGGGGTTGGCGTTGGCAAAACGTTCGGCCTCTTCCAGTCCCATTACCATAAAGGCAGTGGCGTAGGCGTCGGCACTCATACAGTCGCGGGCTATGACCGTGGCCGACAGTATGCTGTGCTGTACGGGATAACCGGTGCGCGGGTCGATGGTATGTGCATACTTCTTTCCGTCTTTGTAATAGAAGTTGCGGTAGTTGCCCGAGGTGGCTATACCGGCATTGCTGATTTGCAGAACTGTCTGCAATTCCTGGTTGATTGCCAGTGAGTCGTCTATCGGTTTGTTGATACCGATTCTCCACGGAGTATTCTGCGGGTTGTTGCCATGTACTACCACTTCACCGCCGATGTCTACCATATAGTTCTGTATTCCTTTCTTTTCGAGCAGTTGTGCTACGATGTCTACGGCATATCCTTTGGCTACGGCACTGCACGTCAGCATGATGCGTGGGTCTTGCTTGACGATTTTTCCTTCGGCCGACAGGCTGACTTTCGTATATCCCGTGATGTCGAGCAGACTGTCTACCATCAGTGAGTCGGGGAAGTGTCCTTTTTTGAAGCCGAATCCCCAGGCATTGACCAGCGGGGCAACAGTGATGTCGAAAGCACCGTTGGTTTCCCGGGATATTTCCATACTTCTTCGGAACACGTTGGTGAAGAAGGTGTCCGGCACGATGTCTTCATTCCGGTTGATGCGTGTGATGGTAGCTGTATCGTTGAAGGGAGACAGTGATCCGTCGAAACGCTTCAGCTCGGCATCTATCTCAGCGTGCAGGTTCTGGTCGTACTGGTAGGTGATGTTGTATATGGTTCCGAAAATCTGTCCGCTGTCTTTCTGGTAGGGGGCAACACGGTTGTGGCGTGCCAGAATCCAGATGGTTCCCAATACCAGTAGGGCAATCCATAAAAAGTTTCTTTGCGTTCTTTTTTCCATAATTTGTCTTTTCCGTTTGATGTTCTTCCGAAGTCTATCCTAAAAACAGGTGTTCTATCAGTATTTTGCTTCCGATGGCAATAAGGATGATTCCTCCCCACATTTCAGCTCTTAGTTTGCGTGCAAGGCCGCATCCGAAGCGGATTCCAAATATCAGTCCTATCAGCGAAAGGGCAAACGAGACGAAGCCGATAATGCCGATGGGGTAGAGTATTCCGGTAATTCCTCTGATGCCCAGGAATGCGAAGGACACCCCGACGGCCAGTGCGTCGATACTGGTTGCTACGGCCAGTGCCAATACTACTTTCAGGCTGGTAGGGTCGTATTCGTTTTTACATTCTTCGTCTTTAAACGATTCGCGTACCATACGGCCTCCCAGGAATGCCAGAATGGCAAAGGCAATCCAGTGGTCTATACTTTCGATGAGATGGCTGAACATACTTGCACCGATCCATCCCAGAAAAGGCATCATAGCCTGAAAGAAGCCGAAAAAGAATGCCATTACCAACATGGGGCGCCACAGGGTACGCTTCAGAATGATGCCGCTGGCTATAGATACGGCAAAGCAATCCATTGCCAGACCGGCCGCCAGCAGCCAGATTTCTAAGTTAGTCATTGTTTATCGTTTCATTATAATTATCAGATAGAAGAGGTTGCCGCTGGTGCAGCACATGGGCTCAGCCTTTGCTTAGAAAGGCAGTTTGTAAGTGATTGTGTATATCACTCCCATGGTGTTCGACCCGTATTTGCCGAAGCCGGGGACGTACGACGGATCGCCGTATTGTCCGGTGGTGGCCGACAGCTTGTACTTCATACGTACCGACCATCCCATCGACACATTTTTCCAGATGTTGGCTCTGATGCCCAGGCATATTTCGAGCCATTGCATGCTTCCTTTCATGCCGGTATGGTTGTACGGGAGACTTCCGCCCCAGATGTCGTCGGTCAGGTTAGGATTGCCTACTCCTCCGCCGTAAATGGGGTCTTCCAGTCCCAGTGCTTCGATGTCGTATTTGAAGTTGGTCATTCCGTAGCGCACTCCTACCGTAAACAGATGCCCGTGCTGTTTCTTGTAGAGTGCGTTATAGTCTATACCGATACGGACATAGGGGGCTTGCGTCTTGGAGCGGATGCCCAGGTCGCCTTCTTCGTTGTTGCTTGCATAGCCAAGTTCTACGGTGGGGAAGAAGCGGTGCTTCAGGTCTACGTCTACTACGACTTCTGTGCTGAGGGTATTTCCTCCCAGCGCTTTACTGCCCAGTCCCCACAAGTCTACACCTACCGAAACGCCGTTGTACAACGGATATTGCGGTCCCTCCTTGGCGTCCTTCTGCTCTTTCTTTGGCAGTTTCTGAGCAGCGGCGGCAGGCGGATTACTGTTTTGCGCACCGACAGGCAGCGAGCATAGCAGGCAAAGCAGCAGACTAATAGAATAATTTAATATTTTCTGTACCATAGATGCTGGCTTCGGGGTTTGAGATATAAATAGAGTCGAGCACGTGCCGGCTGTATGTGCAACCTGTGACGGATTGTTGCATCTGGTAGCCGCAATCCATCGAGAGGAAGTAAGGGGTGTTGGTGTGTCTGAAGACAACAGTATCGGTCTGCTTTTCGTTGTAGCGGAAAATCAGTACCGTCGAGTCTTCGGTATAGCGCAGGGGCAAAGTCAGATCCTTCACTTCCTTTTGGTTGTTTACGATGACGGAATCGGTTCCGTATGCAGTAATGGTCAGCGAGTCGAGTGTATCTTTCTCTACTATGTTAGTTTCTGCCAGGATGGTGTAGAGGTTGCAGTTCAGCATGCCGCGTGCAGCTTGCGAGCAGTCGGCCTCTTCCGAGCAGGAGAGGATGCTGCCGGCTGCAGGAAGCAGGATGGCGCAAAGTATGATTAATTGGACGAGTTTTTTCATTGTCAGATGGTTTTCTCTATTTGGTATTTGTTACGTTCGGGTGCATTACGCGAAATCAGTTCGCCCAGGAAGCCTGCTACAAACAGCTGGGTACCGATAATCATGGAGGTCAGCGCCAGGAAGAAGTAAGGCGAATCGGTCACCAGACGGTAGGGCATGCCGTTGTGCATATTATACAACTTGCTGGCTCCTACGATGATGACGGCTATAAAGCCGAGTACAAACATCAGCGAGCCCAGCAGGCCGAAGAAGTGCATGGGCTTTACTCCGAAGGTGGAGAGGAACCAGAGGGAGATGAGGTCCAGATAGCCGTTGACAAAGCGGTTCAGGCCGAATTTGGTCTTGCCGTACTTGCGTGCCTGGTGGTGTACAACCTTCTCGCCGATTTTGGCAAAGCCGGCGTTCTTGGCCAGGTAGGGGATGTAGCGGTGCATTTCGCCGTAGACTTCGATGTTCTTGATGACATCCTTGCGATAGGCCTTCAGTCCGCAGTTGAAGTCGTGCAGGTTCTTGATGCCCGACACTTTGCGTGCGGTGGCGTTGAACAGCTTGGTAGGAATGGTTTTCGACAACGGGTCGTAGCGTTTCTTTTTCCAGCCCGATACAAGGTCGTAGCCTTCCTGCGTAATCATGCGGTACAGTTCGGGTATTTCGTCGGGGCTGTCTTGCAGGTCGGCATCCATGGTGATGACGACGTCGCCCTGTGCCTGTGCAAAGCCACAGTACAAAGCCGGCGATTTACCGTAGTTCCGGCGGAACTTTATGCCCCGCACTGCGTCCGATTGTGTTTTCAGCTGTTCGATGACTTGCCAGGAGCGGTCGGTGCTTCCGTCGTTCACGAAGATTACTTCGTAAGTGAATCCGTTGGCTTCCATTACCCGTTTGATCCAAGCGAAGAGTTCGGGCAGGGATTCTTCTTCGTTATATAAGGGGACTACAACAGAAATATCCATTTGTGTACGATTTAGTTTTATTATATGATGAATGTTGTAAACATGCTTTTTTCTTTTTTTCCGCTCCGGGCTATCCGGCCACTTCGTCTTTCCGTCTTCTCATGGCAAACAGGGCTGTGGGTAATGCCAGCAGCGAGCAGTAGAAAACGTTTTGCGACATCAGTTGGAAGGTGATGTCTATCGGACTCAAGGCACGTATGGCGTCGAGGGCTTCGTTCAGCTGTTTCAGGTAAGCCTCTATACCGGGCACGTTGCTGGCGGACAGGCTGCTCAGCAGGTTTTCGTAGGTGTTGAGTATGAAGCCGTGGTCGATGTAGCGGAAGTATATGTAGTGTGCTACAGCAGTCAGCAGGGCCGAGAATATATACATGGAGACCGTGAACAGCCATGCCGGCAAAAAGTTGATGGCTCCTCCGCATACTTGGTTGCGGTATATTCTCAGGTAGTAATAGCCCATGAAGGGTACGCACAGCGTAAGGCCCATGAAGAGGAAGGATAGAAAGGGCAGGTTGTATTTCAGCCCCAGGGGAAAGAGTATGAACTTCAGTATCCAGAATACACCCATGTAGGTGCCGAATAGCATTGCATATCGTTGCATGTAACCTTTGTTTTCTGCCATTGATGTCATTAAAATGTAAAGAAGAGGTCGTCGTTGCCGCCAGCCTCCGTTATGGAAAAATAACTTTGCAAAGTTACAAATATAGTTGGATACAGTGGCATGCAGGCTGTAGATTTTTAATAAATTAGGGGATGGGACGGGGATATACGAAAAAAGCGGAGAATGTTCGGTGACATCTTCCGCTTTTTCTGAGCCTCTTGTCGGATTCGAACCAACGACCCCGAGATTACAAATCACGTGCTCTGGCCAACTGAGCTAAAGAGGCGGGTGGGTAAGCTTGCCATATCGCGCCGCTACAACCAACTACCTTTGCTGCGATCAAGCCCTGGAGGATTCGAAGGGAGCTGGCCGTATAGGACTTACCCGTTTTTTTCTGTTTTGCGGTTGCAAAGGTACGCATTTATTTTAAATCTGCAATAGCTGGAGCGATTTTTTTCGAAATATTTTTTCGATACCCCTCCTCAGGCCTTCCCAGAGGCTTCTGGAGGGGGATGCTGTCAGCGGGTATAGTTGCTGATAAGCGCACCTCCCAGCATGGCAGCGGCTACTCCCAGTGCTACGCTCAATACGACGTACAGTAGAAACAGGCCGTGCAATCCTTGTTTCAGCAAGATCAGACTGTCGTTGCTGAAGGTCGAAAAGGTGGTGAAGCCACCGCAAAGTCCGGTGGTGAGCAGAAGCCGTATGTCGGTAGCCAGGTTGAAACGGGCGGAAAGAGCATAAAACATGCCTATCAGGAAACTGCCTACGATGTTGACGGTGAAGGTGGCCCAGGGAAAGTTGTAGGGTACAATGCGTTCGTGCAAGGCCAGTTGCACGCAGTAGCGGAGTACGCTTCCCGTGCCTCCGCCAAGAAAAATACAAATCAGTGCTTTTGTCATTGCTCTGTTCTTACTGCTTGTTGGGAATAATAATATAAGTAGTTGGAATATAAAGTGTTGCAGTTTCCTTCTGTTTCCACGTTAGGAAACTACCGTTTCCTCTTTGGGAAACTGTCGTTCCCTCTTTAGGTTACGGCCGTAACCTCCTTAGGGAACGGGCGTAACCATTAGTGGAAACGGAGGGGAACTCTTGCTTTGGGGCAGGGCAGGTTCAATGTCCTGTTCCGTCACTTCTCAAACTGTACGGCTGCCCAGCGGTTTTTCTCTTTGTGATGAACGAAGCGGAGTCCGTTGCGTTCGGCCTCTTCGCGGATGGCAGGAATGTCGTCCGTATAGAAACCGCTCATAAAGAGGCGGGCGCCTGGATTCATGCGCGCCACATAGTGCTTCATGTCGTTCAGCAGGATGTTACGGTTGATGTTGGCTATCACCACATCGAACGGGCCCTTGTCGGGCAGGATGGATGCGTCGCCTTGGAATACGCTGATACTATCAACGTGGTTCAGCTCGATGTTTTCGAGCGAATTGCGCACACACCATTCGTCAATGTCGATGGCCGTACAGGGAGCTGCGCCACGCATCCGCGCCAGAATGGCAAGTATCGACGTGCCGCATCCCATGTCAAGCAGCGCTTTGCCTTGAAGGTCAGCTTCCAGCAGTTCGCCTATGATGAGGCTGGTGGTTTCGTGGTGTCCTGTTCCGAAGGCCATTTGCGGATTGATGACAATGTCGTATTCTGCCTGAGGTACATCGTGGTGGAAGGTGCTGTGGATGACGCAACGGTTGCCGATGACGATGGGTTGGAAGAAGTTCTTTTCCCATTCTTCGTTCCAGTCCTTGTCTTCTGCTTCCTTATAAGTATAGGTAAGGGTAGTGTCGGCCAGCGGAAAACTGTCCAGTGCCGACTTCAGGGCTTCTTCGTCGTACAGGGCGGTCTGTATGTAGGCAGCTATGCCGCCCTCCTGTTCTACAAAACTTTCGAAGCCGACTTCGCCCAATACGGCGGAGAGGACATCGTTGACTACCTCCGTGCATGGTTCGGTATGGAAGATAAATTCTAAATATTTCATAGGGAATGAGATGTTTTGTTAAACTTGAGGCAAAGGTAGTGCATTTTTTCTAATGCCGAACTTCTTTTGCCGATTTGATGTGCATGGCTAAAAGTTTGCGCAGGTTTTGTCTGTTTGAAACATTTTATTACCTTTGTGACTGTACAGCTCAGTAAAAGCAAGGAAATGAAAACAAGGGAAGAATACATATCTCTGATAGTGTCCCATGCCGATGACCTAAGAACCAAGTTCGGGGTTAAGTCGTTAAGGTTGTTCGGGTCGGTATCGCGTGGCGAGAACCATGAAGGTAGCGATGTGGACGTATGTGTCGATATGGAGCCGAAAGCGTATATGCTGGTAGCATTGAAGCGTTTTCTCAGTAATCTTCTGCAATGTTCTGTTGATGTGGTAAGAATGCACAAGCATATCAATCCTTTTTTGCTTGATGAAATAGAAAGAGATGGAATATATGTCATCAGATAGCCGCATATACGGCATGTTTTGCCAGATAAGGAAAGCGATTCTGCAACTTTTGGAATGGAACGAGGAAGTCCATTCTCCAGAAGACTATTACTCTTCAGCGGAAGGAATGAAAAATCTTGCGGCAAGTTGCATGCTTATTGAAGCCATAGGCGAAGGCATAAAACGTATAGACGACATTACCCGGTCAAAGTTGCTTGTCGAGCGTCCGGAAATACCTTGGATTGATGTTATAGGGATTCGCAATCATATAGCGCATGGATATTTTGATATTGACGGCGACATTGTTTACGATGTCGTAAAGAACAATCTGCAGGATTTGCTTCTCGCCGTCGATTACTTTCTAGAGAAAATGAAACCTTCATTAAACCGGACGGAGGGGTAATGGCTCTTCCTTTTGTTGTCGGGCAGTTGAAATCTCGTCTTTGTTCATTGTTTGTCCTCACCTTTCAGATGGTTTAGGGAAATCCCTATCAATCTTTGGGGAAAAACTGCTGTGTGTAGTGGATTTCGGCATTAACTTTGTAACGCGAAGAAATAGATAGAAATGAAAACTAAAAAATAGACGGAATATGAAAAAGATTGTTTTTTTATCGCTTTTGGCTTTTTGCCTTCCGTGGACGCTGGCAGCGCAAAGTATAGATGACGATCTGTACTATGTGCCTTCCAAGAAGCAGGAGGAGAAGAAAGAGCAGGCAGAAGAGGCGAAAGCTCCCGAACGGAAGACGGTAGTGGTGAAGACCAATGCACCCACAACGACCGTCGTTTCGCCTGGCAATACGACAGTAGTAGTTAGAGACCGTAAGGGCAATGTCCGCGACGTGGACGAGTATAACCGCCGTTACGAAGCCGACGATTATGAATTCTCGCAGGAGAACGACACACTCTATATCGACGAGAAAACCGACGACGGACTGGACGGTGAGTGGGTAAACGGATTCGACGGTTCGGCCGACGAATACGAATATGCTACGCGTATCATCCGTTTCCGCAATCCGCGTTTTGCCGTCAGCATCAGCAGCCCTTATTACTGGGACATTGTATACGGTCTGAATTCGTGGGAATGGAACGTATATGTCGATGATTTTTATGCTTATGCTTTCCCCACTTTCAGTAATCCGTTGTGGTGGGACTGGCGTTATAGCTCGTATGGCTGGTGGGGATATCCCTATTATGGCTGGGGTTGGAACAGCTGGTACGGTCCTCATTGGGGCTTCGGCTGGGGAGGCTGGTATGGCGGTTGGTATGGTGGCTGGTATGCCGGCTGGCATGGCGGCTGGGGATACCCGCACTATCATTACCCGGCTTGGGGACATTCTTCGTACTGGGGAAATGCTTTGACGCAACGCCGTTCGTACGGAACGAGTCGTGCTTCTTTGGGCAGTCGTCGTAGTTTGGACGGAACCCGCCGTTCGACGGTCAACAGCGGACAGTCGGTACGCCGCAGTGCCGGAACTTCCAGTCAGGTACGCCGCAGTACGTCGGGCACATCGGCACGCCGTGTCGTAGGAACCCGTACTTCGTCTTCCGAACGTTCCAGCTCGTCTTCGGTTCGCTCCAGCTCGTCTTCACTTCGTTCCAGTTCGTCTACCCGGCGTTCTACCTATACACGTCCGAGCAGCACACGCAGCAGTTCGGTGAACAGCAGCACAGGAAGCGTACGTCGCAGTAGTGGCATATCGACCGGAACTTCATCCAGCCGTCCTTCTACTACCTACAGCCGTGGATCAAGTTCGAGCAATACGCGAACCTATTCGAACGACTACAACCGCAGCAGCGAACGTTCTTATTCTGCTCCTACACGTTCGTCCAGCAGTTCCCGTTCGTCCAGCTTCTCGACAGGAGGCAACACCCGCTCATCGGGCAGCTTTTCGGGAGGTGGCGGTGGTAGCAGCCGTTCAAGCAGCGGAGGCCGCAGAAGATAAGCGTACGACAGCAAGGTGTGGCAACGTGTCCGGTGACTGGCATCGGGCACGGAGCAACCCCATATGATATAGAAGAATCTGGTATCGAAAAAAAAAGAACGTTAAGTATGAAAAAGAAACTGATGATAATAGCACTTGCCGCATTGGCTTCGGCAGGTGCAAAGGCACAAACCGTATACGATGCAGTAAACATTGCGCAGAAGGATCTGAACGGTACCGCCCGTTTTGTTGGTATGGGAGGAGCCATGGGCGCTTTGGGTGGTGATATCTCCACCATAAGCACCAACCCGGCAGGTATAGGTATCTATCGGAGCAACGATGCGATGGTGACCATGGGCTACTCCATTACCGGTTCGGAGAGCAAGTTCGGAGGCAATACCTTCGAAGCCAATAAAAACCGCTGGAGCTTTGACAATGCCGGATTTGTCATTTCCACCAAAATCGGCAACTTGACACCGTTGCGTTATGTCAACTTCGGCTTTAACTACCACAAGTCCAAATCGTTTTACAAGAATATGACGATGGGCGGTCTGCTGGGCAAAGTGGGCAGTGACTACGTTTCGCAAGTAGCCTCGATGGCTATGCAGGCTACTGACGGAGCCTATGCGTACTATCAGGACTATTCCTCCTATCTGGATTACGGAAAGAGCGACATCTATCGCAACGACTATGCCGGATGGCTGGGATCTATGGGCTTTCAAAGCGGCCTTCTGTTTGAAGACACTGAAACGGAAGCTTATAATACCTATATACCTTATATACCCAGCGAAGCAGACGCTTTGTTCCTGTCGCGCGAGCGGGGCGGTGTAGATGAATACGACTTCAATGTATCGTTCAATGTCAACGACCGTTTCTATTTCGGTGTGACGTTGGGTGCTTATGCCGTAGACTACAGCAAGTACTCTTTCTATGACGAGAACTACCAGTATACTTGGGAAGACGGAAAACAGTACGAAGAAGGCTATTCGCTAGAAAGCTTCAACCGCATTCACGGAGCAGGAATAGACCTGAAACTGGGTGCCATTTTCCGCCCGATAGAAGACTCGCCTCTGCGTGTCGGTCTGGCTATACACTCTCCTGTATACTACAAGCTGACTTATACCACCGGTGCTTTGCTGAGTTCTGACCTGTTTTTGCCGGCAGAAGACGGCAGCGAGGTGATGACGCATACAACCGTAGATACGTACAGCGAACTGGGCGGACGGGATATGGACCGTGACTTCGAGCTTCAGACCCCGTGGCTGTTCAATGTCAGCCTGGGATATACCGTAGGCTCTTCGCTGGCCTTGGGAGCCGAATATGAATACGAGGATTACTCTTCGATGAAATTCTACTATCCAGGGTCTTCCGAAGAAATGGCATGGGAAACCGGCGAGGCCGATCTTTGCCTGAAAGGGGTAAGTACGTTCCGGTTGGGAGCCGAGTATAAGCCTATACCTGCATTTGCACTCCGTTTGGGCTACAACTACAGCAGTGCGGCTTTCAAGGATGATGCCATCAAGGCACTGCCGACCAATTCGATTAATACCGATACCGACTTTGCCAACAACGAATCGATGAATACGTTTACGATAGGTATCGGCTATCGTGGCTCCAGAGTCTATGCAGACCTGGCTTACAAATATCATACGTATCAGTCGAAGTTTTATCCGTTTGTCGACGATCTGGGCGCGCTTCAGGCAACCAAAGTTACCAACGACCGCAGCCAGGCATTGCTGACACTGGGTATACGTTTCTAAAGAGACAGGAAATAAATAGCATTACATTTGCAAATAATCTTCATTCCTTCGGGCACGGAAATCCCGGAAAGGTTGCATGCGAATAAAGTATGTATGCAGTCTTTCCGGGTTCCGTGCCCGTTGTTTATGATATGGGGGATGCCTGTATTTACCAGTACCAGGCAATACCGAAGGAGTAGGGAGACATTTCGGGGCCTTTATCCTTTTGGAACAGACTGGTAGTAGAATAGCGCAAGTACAGACCGAAATCACCATATCCGGCTTGTGCCAGCAGATTGACACCTACAGGATTGACATACATGTCTTTGCCTACTCTTTGCTTTTTCCCGCCGTTGATGTGGGTGAACGATTTTACGCCGTGGCGGATTTCAAACTCCGGACCTATGTTGAAGAAAAGTTTGTTGCTTCTTCCCAGCCTTTGTTGCCACTCCAATGTGATAGGAATACGGAAGAAGAAATGGCGGAGCCGGCTGCTGCTGTAGCTGTTTTCTTCGTCGCCTTCAGCAAAATAGGTCTGTCCGTCGGCTTTGAGCAGGGCACGGTTGCCGTCGAAACTGAATGAGCGATAGCCCCAATTGACGCCAAAGTTCAGTCCCCAATGAGGATTCTTCTTGAAGTTGTGGCACAGGGAGATGACATTAAATCCGAATTCCCACGAACGGGACAGGTTCAGGTCGGCTTTCGCACTGTTGTCGAAAGAGAGGAAGTCGTTGCCCATTCTGCTGTATCCGATGAAGATGCCGGAATTATGCGGCTCATAGGCATTGTCTTTCTTCTTTTGAGGGATGAAGGGCAAGGCGTCGAGGAAAGTGCGTTTGTCCGATTCCACACGTTCCAGATAGACACCTTCGTATATTTCCACTTCTTTTGATTCTCCGTCGGTGGGCTGTTCTTCATATACACGGATACGCATGTTGCCGCTTCCTTTGCGGATGATGATGGAGTCGCCCTCGGTAGTGATGGTGGCACGCTGTGACGGGACGGTTTGTTGTGCTGTGGCATAGCTTGCCGCCATGGAGAGCAGGCAGGCAAAAATTACATTCTTTGTCTTCATATTGTTTCTTTATGTTTTTGGTTTTTATTGTTCTTTATATAGCATATTCATCAGTTCTTCTTCGTTGAGGCTGCCTTCGATGTAGACTAAGGTGGCTGTATTCTTCTTGCCCAGTTTGAAGATGATGTACCGTTGTTTGCCGTCCGAAGGATGCAGCTGGTAGTAGGCACTGCGCAGTATTCCGTCTTCTATTACTTCCTGGGTCTTATTGACCTGTCCGGGCTGTTCCTTGTCATGCTTCAGGCATTTCTGGATTTCTGCCAGATAGGGAGTAACGTCTTTGAAAACAAGGCTCCGGTATTTGGACATTTTGTAAGACTTCAGTATCTTGCCGTTCAGTTCGACCATGGTGACGTTCTGCCGGTCGCCGTATTTTTCGAATAGGGTCGAAATCTGAAGTCCTTCCTGAGCTTGCAATCTGTAGGATGAGAGGCATAGCCCGAGGGACAGGAGCAATACATATTTATATAGTAATCGTTTCATGGCTTTGTATGATTAGAATTGAAACAACAAATCATTGATTTCTTCGTCGGTGAAGTGTACGTTCTGCAAGGCTTCCATGGCTTTTTCCTTTATAAGTGCTTCGTCCGTATAACGCTTTCCGTTGATGATGACGTAGTTTTCAGAAGCATTGGGCACCGGAAACAGTTGCATGCTGCCTATGAACAAGGCTATTGAGGCGGCGGCACCACCCAAGAAGTAAAGCCAGCGGCGCCGTTTGAGCGAATAGGATTGCACGGGGGCGCTCTTCTTCTTCTCTGTCTCTGATTGTTCAAGGCGGAACTTTTGTGCTTCCTGGTCCAGACAAGCGAACAGGGGACGGTAGACTTGCACTTCTTCCGGCACTTCTTCCTCGGCAAAGAAGCGTCGCAGCTCGCGTTCTTCTTCGCAGGATGTTTCGCCGTCGAAGTATTTGTTTAGTAACTCGTTAATTTTCATTGTTCGTTTCTCCTTTTTCTTGCTTGTATGGTTTGCAGATATGTATCTCTCACTTTTTTGCGGGCTCTCGACAGATTGCTCCGTATGGCTTCGGCCGAGCATCCGGTTATTTCTGCTATTTCGTCAGTTTCATACTCTTCGATGTCTTTCATCTGCATGATGGTGCGTTGCAGGGGTGGCAGCGATTGTATGATGGTACGCATCAGCTTTATTTCGTCTTTTATCTCCAGTAGCTGTTCCGGAGTTGCTTCGGATGTGCTGTTGGACACATTGTCCAGCGAAACGTATTCGTTGCGCCGGGTTCGCCAGAGGTCCATGCACAGGTTGTGAACCAATGTCATGGCGAAGGCTTCGATGCTGCGGTATTGCTCCAGTTCTGCTCGGCGGTTCCATAGTCTGAGCATGGTTTCCTGCACGGCATCTTCGGCATCATCCGGGTCATCGGTCAGTCTTCGGGCATAGTTCAGCAACTTGCTGCGAAGCGGAAGTACGGCTATTTTAAATTGTTTTAGTTCCATTTTTCATTGGTAAGACGAACAGAAAAGCTAAACGTGACATCAAAGATGGTATTTTTTTGCCTGATTACTTACACTCACGTAACATTTTCTTTCGTTGGTGTTACATCCGGAACTTTTTTTAATGATGATATATAAACGAAAGTTTCTGTAACAAAATTATGCTGCCGGTATAGAACAGAACGTTTATCTTTGAAGGAGAAATTTAAGAAAAGCGATATATTCATTAATCAATTTAATCACATGAAAACATCCAAATTTAATTTTGAATGGTTGTGCAACCGGAAGACCATGGCGGTGCTTGCCTGCCTGTTCTTGGCTTCGGGAGTTTCGGTTGAGGCCAAAGAGAAAGCGCCGAAAAACGCGCCGGTATTTACCAACTTCGTCTATCAGGGCGATGACAAAATCTATAAGGAAAATCCGTTGCAGCCGGGTGAATTCTATAATCCGATTTTGCAGGGATGCTATCCCGACCCAAGCATTACGCGCAAGGGAGGCGATTATTATCTGGTCAATTCATCTTTTGCCATGTTTCCGGGTGTACCTATTTTCCATTCGACCGACTTGGTGAACTGGAAGCAGATTGGCCACGTGCTCGACCGTGAGTCTCAGTTGAAGGTGGAAGACTGCGGCATCAGTGCAGGAGTATATGCTCCGGCTATATCTTATAATAAGAATAATGATACTTTCTACATGATTACTACTCAGTTCTCGGGTGGCTTTGGCAACATGGTTGTGAAGACACAAGACCCGATGAAAGGCTGGAGTGATCCTATCAAGTTGCAGTTCGGCGGTATTGATCCCTCACTGTTTTTCGACGATAACGGAAAGGCTTACCTGGTACACAATGATGCACCGGACAGAGGAAAAGAACAATACGAAGGACACCGTGTCATTAAGATTTGGGATTATGATGTCGAGAACGACCGTGTGATTCCGGGTACGGATAAAATCATTGTCGATGGTGGTGTAGACATCAAGAAGAAACCCATCTGGATTGAAGGTCCGCACATTTATAAAAAGGACGGACGTTACTACCTGATGTGTGCCGAAGGCGGTACAGGCGGTTGGCACAGTGAAGTGATTTTTGTGGCAGACGACCCGAAAGGTCCTTATACGCCCGCTCCTTCCAATCCCATCCTGACCCAACGTTATTTCCCGCAGAATCGTGCTAACAAGGTAGACTGGGCTGGACACGCCGACTTGGTAGAAGGTCCGGACGGCAAGTATTACGGTGTGTTCCTGGCTATTCGTCCTAATGAAAAGGACATGGTGAACGCCGGTCGTGAGACATTCATCCTGCCTGTAGACTGGAGCGGCGACTTCCCCGTATTCGAGAATGGTCTGATTCCTTTGGAATGCAAGCTGAAACTGCCGAAAGGTGTTGAATACAAGGCTGGCAAAGACGGTTTCTTCCCGAACGGTAACTTCAAGTTCGAAGACAGTTTTGCTTCAGACAGTCTGGACCTGCGTTGGATAGGTCTGCGTGGTCCTCGTGAGAAGTTCATTTCTATCGCCAAGAAAGGCGGTCTGCAGATTACTCCGTTTGCAACCAATATTAAAGAGGTAAAACCGACTTCTACCTTGTTCTATCGTCAGCAGCACAGCAGTTTCTCGGCTTCTACAACACTGAAATTCAAGCCTAAAGCCGAAAACGAACTGGCCGGACTGACTTGCTATCAGAACGAACGTTTCAACTATGTATTTGGTGTGACCAAGAAGGATAAGGACTATCTGCTCGTATTGGCAAAGACAGCTAAAGGCCAGACTACGATTGTAGCAAGTACGAAAATCGACGTGGAGGCTCCTGTTTCCTTGCAGGTAGTGGCCGATGGTAACGATTATCGCTTCAACTATGCTGTCGAAGGTGGCGAATACACCAATCTGGGTGGAACCGTTTCGGGCGATATTCTTTCGACAAATGTAGCAGGCGGATTCACCGGCAGCCTGATAGGACTGTATGCTACACTGACCAATGATATTCGTCCGTAAGCAATTGCTGTACCTGAAAACAAACTGTCGGTTTAGTCGGTCGCATTAAACCGACAGCGTAGTACGATAAACCTGATTTAAACTACTGTGAAACCCGAATAAAACAATATACGATGAAGAAAATTATAGTTTCATTAATGCTCCTGTCTTCGCTTGGAAGTTACGGAGCACAGCTTCAGGCATTGCAAGCACCTGCGGACACCACGGAGTTTGTCAATCCCATGATGTGGGCCGATGTGCCCGACCCGGATGTAATCCGTGTAGGTGACGATTTCTATCTGGTCAGTACAACCATGCACCTGATGCCCGGCGCGCCGGTCATGCACTCGAAGGATTTGGTCAATTGGGAGATAGCCAGTTATGTATTCGACAAGCTGACGGACACTCCGCGCTACGACCTGAAAGAAGGTACGGCTTACGGACGCGGACAGTGGGCAACCTCTATCCGTTACCATAAGGGAAAGTTCTATCTGTATTTCTCGCCCAACGACCAGCCTTACAGAGGGTATGTATACACAACAACCGATCCGAAAAAGGGTTGGACACTGGCTGCGCGCACACCGCATTTTCACGATGCTTCGCTCTTCTTCGATGACGATGACAAGGTATACGTGTTCTACGGAACAGGCGAGATGCGCGAGTTGAAACCCGACTTGTCAGACGTAATGCCTGGCAGTAAGCCTATCAAGGTGTTCGAACGCGATGCAAGCGAAAACGGTTTGCTCGAAGGTAGCCGTTTCATCAAGCACGATGGCAAGTACTATCTGCTGATGATTTCCTGGCCCCGGGGCGGGAAACGTCGTCAGGTATGCTACCGTGCCGACAACATTGCAGGACCGTATGAAAAGAAAGTTATCCTGGAGAGCGATTTCGGTGGCTTCCCCTACGTAGGCCAAGGAACGATTGTCGACGACAGTAAGGGCAACTGGTACGGGGTTATCTTCCAAGACAGAGGCGGAGTAGGACGTGTACTTACCCTGATGCCTTGCCGTTGGATTGACGGTTGGCCGATGCTGGGCGATGAAAACGGACGTGTACCTTTGACGATGAAGAAGCCTGTACAGGGTTGTCCTACCATTCCGTTGGTGGTAAGCGATTCGTTCGATGCCGACAAACTGGACATTCATTGGCAATGGAACCACAATCCGGTGAATGAAGCCTGGTCGCTGACAGACCGCTCGGGATTCTTACGTTTGAAGACGTCGAGGGTGGTCGAGAACATCTTCCTTGCTCCCAACACGCTGACACAACGTATGGAAGGTCCGCAATGTAGCGGAGTTGTCGCATTGGACATTTCGCACATGAAGGATGGTGACGTTTCCGGATTCTCGGCCTTTAATGGCGATTCCGGTCTGCTGTCCATTATTGCAGAAGGAAATAAGCGTTATCTGACCATGTCTACCGCCGTAGTGAAGTTGCGCGACTCTGATAAAGCTGTCTTGGGAGTAGATGCTGAAGAAAAAGAACGTGTAGAGTTGAAGCAGGATAAGATTTATCTGCGTATCGATGCTGATTTCCGTGTCCACAAAGACATCGCTGCTTTCTATTACAGCCTTGACAATAAGAACTGGAAGAAGATAGGTACGGACTTCAAGATGATATTTGATTATCGCAGATTCTTCATGGGTACCAAGTTCGGCATCTTCAACTATGCGACGAAACAACTTGGTGGTTATGTCGACGTGGATTTCTTTAACTATACCCGAATGCAATAAGGTGTATCATAAATAAAGCATATCCGCAAGCTAAGGGATATGCAACAAAACAGAAGAGGGTGAGGCCTAAGGCTCCACCCTCTTCTGTTTTGGTATAAAACCAACCAGGTTTTCGTACAAAACCAGGCTTGTTTTCAACGAAAACCTGACTTGTTTTTATGTAAAACCCGACTTGTTTTCGTGCAAAACCAGGCTCGTTTTTACGCAAAACCTGACAGGTTTTTATATAAGACCTTACTTGGTCGTTTTCTGAGTCATCTTGGCATAAATGATAAGAGCGATGGCCGAGATGGCACCGATGCCGGTGAACCAATACCAGATGTAATGTGCGTTTGCCGATGCTGCCTCCCATTCTGCGGTAGTGTCGAACAGGGCAGGGTCGGGGCAGTAGGCTGTAAGCAGTATACCCGACAGACCGAAGCCCAGCACAGATGCCAGGAATGAGTGCAGATGGCTGAAGCCCAGATACAGTCCTTCTTCTCCTTTAGGAGCCTGTAGCGAAAAGAATTCCATATAGCGCGGCGAGATGAAGCACTCGGCTATGGCCTGTACGGCAATACCGGCAATCATCATGACGGTGATAGGATGCATGCCCATAATGTCACCGCTAAAGAGATTTCCTGCCGCCATAATCAGTGCCGACAGCGGAATGAGGAACATACCTACGGTCATCGAGGTCAAAGCCTTGCGGCGTGCCATCAGCCGGGTGACAAGGTTGACCAGCAAGACGACAACAAACGGATTGACATTGGCTATCCAGCCCGGACGAGCCGTCTCGCCAGCCATACGGATGACATACTTGGGCATGGTGGCGTACATCTGATGCTGAATCATCCAGAAACCGGTAACAATCAGTATCAGGAGCAGCAGACGCCCGTTGGTGAATACTTTGCCCAATCCTTTGAAAACTTCGGCCATGCTTTTGCCCTGTCCACTTGTGTTGGTTGAGTGGAAAAACAGGAAGATGGTGGCTAACGCTACGAAACATAAGGTGGCCGACAGAAAGTTGATATAGATATAAGCCTCATCGCCTACGATCGAGCGGAGCGGATCGACGAAACACTTTCCCGTGAAGGCACCGATGTTGACCATCATATAGAAGATGGAGTAACCGCGTGCCCGGGTTTCCGAAGTCGTTTCGCGTGCTACCGAAGCCGAAATGATGGACTTGATGAACGAGCCGCCTACGACGAGGATAATCATAATGGGTACGATGAGCATGCGCAGGTTGCTGGTCTCAATACCCGTAAACTGGGTTTTCTCACCATACACTACCAGTCCCGATGATTCGAGCATCAAAGGGAGTATTCCCAAGCCCAGATAACCGATAGTCAGCAGGGTGAAGGCTATCAGAATAGCTTTCCGGTAACCTATTTTGTCGGCAAAGGCACCGGTAAACATGGGCAGAAAATAAAGTCCGCCCGAGAATAAACCTGATATCAGACTGGCTTCGAGGTCGTTGAAACCAAGCGTGTTGGACAAATAAAGGGTAATTACGATAAAAATGGCATAGTAGGCCATACGTTCAAACAGCTCGGAGGCGTTGGCTGTCCAAAAGGCGCGCGAGAATTTGATCATTTAAATAAGAGTTTTTTTATGGTTTGTAATCAATCATTTTTCCGGTTACAAAGATAATTTAAACCAAGTGGAATAAAAAATGAAAATATCTTTTTGGTGGGAGATTATCTGAGAAGCAAAAATAAAACTGGTTCCAACCCGGGTATGTGCCCCACGAGTTGGAACCAGTATAGTTTATCACGTTGAGTGATATTTATCAGATAGTTAGGCTACTAATATCTATTTATTTGAAATAGCGGTTGTACAGGCCTTCGAAACCTTTACCGTGACGAGCCTCGTCCTTAGCCATTTCGTGAACTGTATCGTGGATAGCATCCAGATTCAGTGCTTTAGCACGAGTAGCGATACGCTTCTTGTCTTCGCAAGCGCCAGACTCAGCGTTCATTCTCTTTTCAAGGTTAGTCTTGGTGTCCCATACGCAGTCGCCCAGCAGTTCAGCGAATTTAGCTGCATGTTCAGCTTCTTCCCAAGCATAACGCTTGAAGGCTTCAGCTACTTCAGGATAGCCTTCGCGGTCAGCCTGACGGCTCATAGCCAAGTACATACCAACTTCTGTACATTCGCCCATGAAGTGGTTGTTCAAGTCCTTGATCATTTCGTCGTCGCAACCTTTGGCTACACCGATAACATGTTCGTCAGCGAATGTCAAAGGACCGCCAGCTACAGCTTCTTCTACTTCTACAAACTTGCTTGCAGGTGCTTTACACAAAGGGCATTTCTCGGGAGCTGCGTCTCCTTCATATACGTAACCGCAGACTGTGCATCTAAACTTTTTCATTTTTCTCAGATTTTAAATTAATTAGTTGAAATTACTTTAGTTATCTCTTGTTTGTTTCTTGTTCTTCAATACAATGTTTGCAAATACCTTTGAAATAGTAGTGCATCTCGTGCACGCTATGTCCTTCTACATTCATTTCTTCTGTTGGTTGGTTGGCTATTTGTGTACCCAAATCATAAATCTTCCCACACCGTTTGCACAGAAAATGCGCATGAGGAGCCGTATCGGCATCATAGCATGTATTCCGCTCATCTATCGTCAGGGTCAAGGCCGCACCTTGTTCGCTCAACAGCTTCAATGTATTGTATACAGTGGTCTTCGACAAGGTCGGAATTTCCGGAGAGAGTGCTGTGTAGATTTCGTCCACTGTAGGATGTGTGCAATGTTCCATCAGGTATTTCATAATAGCAATACGTTGAACCGATGGTTTAATGTTATGCACTTGCAGACGTTCTATGACATTTATACTCTCCATTAAAATCTTCAAACTTGTAATGATTACATTTTTAATTCTTTTGCAAAGATAGTCACTTCCTGGAAATATCCAAAAGATTTTGGTGAAAAAACAAAGTTTATCTCTATTTTTGCATTTTATAATATAATAATGTGGTTATCTGCAAATTTCGGTAAATGCTCAGTGAGGATATTGGACTTTGGGCAATCAGTTCGCCGTTTGGGGCTGGAAGGGTAGCAGATATTCATTATAACTATATAGAATATGAATTACGGATATGTAAAAGTGGCGGCTGCCATTCCTT
>NZ_FR883034.1:59612-92373 GCF_000435115.1 Bacteroides sp. CAG:633
GGCGGCTGCCATTCCTTGTGTCAAGGTGGCAGACTGCAAGTTTAATGCAGGACAGATAGAAAAGCAAATTATCATTGCCGAAGGAAAAGGTGTTCAGATTATCACTTTTCCGGAACTGAGTATCACAGGGTATACTTGTGGTGACCTGTTTGCCCAGCAACTTCTGATAGAAGAAGCTGAAATGGGTTTGATTCAGATTGTAAACAATACACGCCAGCTTGACATTATTTCGATTGTCGGGATGCCTGTTGCTCTGAATGGCTCGTTACTGAATGCGGCAGTAGTTATTCAGAAAGGAAAAGTGCTGGGCGTAGTGCCTAAGACATATTTACCCAATTATAAAGAGTTTTACGAGAAGCGCTGGTTTACTTCGGCTTGTGAGATAAAGGACGACTCTGTTCGCTTATGCGGCCAGGTGGCTCCCTTAGGAAAGAATCTGTTGTTCGAAACTTCTGATACGACTTTCGGCATAGAAATCTGTGAGGATCTGTGGGCCCCCGTTCCACCCAGTTCTATGTTGGCTTTGCAGGGAGCCGAAATCGTGTTCAATATGTCGGCCGATACGGAAGCGATAGGCAAACATGCTTATCTTCGTTCGCTCATCAGTCAGCAGTCGGCTCGTTGTATTGCCGGATATGTATTTAGTTCGTGCGGTTTTGGTGAGTCTACGACCGATGTCGTTTTTGCCGGCAATGGGTTGATTTATGAGAATGGCACTTTGCTGGCGGCAAGCAAGCGTTTCTCGTTCGAAGAACAGATTGTTATCGGCGAGATTGATGTAGAATATCTTCGAACCGAGCGTAGGGTGAATACAACGTTTGCAACGTGCCGTTCGTATACGCCGCTTGATGCTCCCGTGTCGCGTATCTCTACGGAATATGTGAACAGTAAGGAACTGAACCTGACCCGTACGTTTGACGCTCATCCGTTTGTGCCGCAGGGATCTACGCTGGACGAACGTTGCGAGGAGATTTTTGCTATCCAGACTTCGGGACTTGCACAGAGGCTGCAACACACTCATGCTAAAAGTGCCGTTGTGGGCATTTCGGGCGGATTGGACTCTACATTGGCCTTATTGGTGTGCGTAAGGACTTTCGATAAACTGGGATGGTCGCGCAAAGGGATTGTAGGTGTGACTATGCCTGGATTTGGTACTACCGACCGTACACATACCAATGCGGTAGAGCTGATGAATTCGTTGGGAGTCACGGTACGCGAGGTAAGCATTAAGGAAGCTTGCATTCAGCATTTCAAGGATATAGACCATGACATAAACGTGCACGATGTGGTATATGAAAATTCGCAGGCCCGCGAACGTACTCAGATACTGATGGATATCGCCAACCAGACTTCCGGACTGGTGATCGGTACAGGCGATTTGTCGGAGTTGGCTTTGGGATGGGCTACTTACAATGGAGACCACATGTCCATGTATGGGGTCAACGGAAGTGTTCCCAAAACATTGGTAAAACATCTGGTGAAGTGGGTAGCAGAGAATGGTATGGACGAAACATCGCGTGCAACTCTGCTCGATATTGTAGATACACCCATCAGTCCGGAGCTGATTCCTGCCGACGAAGCCGGTAACATCAAGCAGATTACCGAAGACTTGGTAGGCCCTTACGAGTTGCATGACTTTTTCCTTTATTATTTCCTGCGTTGCGGTTTCCGTCCTTCCAAGATATATCTGTTGGCGACACGCACCTTTAAGGGCGTTTACGATGACGAAACTATCAAGAAATGGTTGTCGACTTTCTTCCGTCGCTTCTTTAACCAGCAGTTCAAGCGTTCTTGTCTGCCTGATGGTCCGAAGGTGGGAAGCATTGCCATCAGCCCTCGTGGCGATTGGAGGATGCCAAGCGATGCCTCTTCCAGTGCATGGCTGAAAGAAATTGAAGCCTTAGGTTGATTTCCTAAGGCTTCAAATAATATTTCTGATATAGCTTCTTGTATGTCTGGGTCTTCTTGAAAGTATCGAGCCAGGTGTTGAGACTATCCAGCAGGGCTGGCGACTGTTTGCTGACCGCCCAGGAATAGAACTGCGTAAAACTGATGTCGGTAGAAATATCAATTTGAGGCAGGCTGTCGATAGCCATGCGGGCTATGCTTTCGTTACATACGGCATAATCAATGTCACCGTGTGCTACCATTGCTATCAGTTGCTCAGGTCCGTATTTCTCTATTTCTTTTATATAGATTGTGTCGGCTATCTCATGGCTCAGGTTGCGGATGCGTAGAATCGAAGGAGCGTCTTTGACTACGTGCAGTGTCTTTCCGGCCAGTTCCAGTTGATTTTTGATGAACAAGGCTGAGTCTTGCGAAGTATGTGGCTTGCGTTGTACCAGCACTTCTTTGTTCAGGGCAATCGGATGGGTGAGCAAGAGCGAGTCCTTCAGTTCGCTGGTGGCAAGGACGTCGTAAGCTATCACGTCAAACTTCCCTTCGGCCAGTCCTTGCAGCCGTTTCTCAAAACTCATTTCAGGAGTGATGACTGTTTTCAGGCTGTGGTCGCGTGCGAATGCTTCAATCAGTTCGTAGTGGAATCCGGATAATGTATCGCCGTTAACAAAGAAACTGATGGAATTGTATTCGGTTGCCACATGGATGGCACCTTCGCCTGCTATCTCATGATAGTCGCGGGGATGGGTGACTTGTTTTTCTTTCGAAGGAAGAAGAAACGTGGCAATCAGCGTTGCAACGATTCCGAGTACAAGATATTTCAGTAATTTCTTCTTGTTCATGGATGGGTTTCTAGCTCTCTCTTTGATAAATTAATCATAGAAGTTCCACGATACACCCAGTTTCAGCAGACGGGGGTTGATGGGGTGGTGTGGGACAAGGAAATAGTTGCGGTTGCCCATACCAGCGTTGACGTGATACATCATGACGAAGATACGTGTACGCTTCAACTGCAGATTGGCATAGACATTGACTATCGGGTAACCACCAATTTTCACCTGATCATCGGCTGCCTGAAGGGTGAACTGTTGGATAGCCGGGGTGTATGCAGGTGCATGGTATTCGGTGAAGTAGCGTACGTCGGCTCCCAGCTGAACAGTCAAGACTTTCTTGGCAATCTTGGTCAGCAGATAGAAGTTGTGGTAAAGAGAAAGTTGCGGTAACGGCAGGACTGTCTCGTTACTTGATTTCTGCCAGGTGACTTCATTGTCCAGATGGAAAATACCAAGTTTGAAGTCCTGTTTCAGTGTAGCATCAATCACCTGGATGTTGCCACTGTTTTGGGCAGGTAATGCATGCTGATTGAAGTAGGTATAGTTCTTTATGTTTTCTACACCGGCCCGCAGGTTGGTTCTCCAGCGGTCGATGTTCAGCTCGCCTTCGACACGGGTACGGAACTCTTTATCCATATTGTCATTGTCCCAATAGAAGTGGTTGGAGTGATAATGACGCATATAAAAAGAGGGCAATGTATTCGTGATGTAGCCGCGTGCATAAAGGTTGACGGTATCTTTCCATAAACGGAAATTCAGATCCAAATCGCCGTGCACACGGAACTGTCCCAATGCTTTGTCTACGATACCTACTTCGCCGTCTACTCTGTAGTGCAAGGTCTTTCCTTCGCGTTTGGCCAGTTCGCCTCCTACATACACTTCCTGTTCGGTGTACTGGCTGAGTGGGCGGGGAGCTGTAATCAACGTGTCACCCATCATCTCGTATCGGCTGAACTTGTGTGAGATGTAGGCTGTAAGTCCGGCCTTGGCATATTTGTTGAATCCTTCGAGCAGAGCTATACCGAATGTGTTTTTCACACTGAACGCAACTGTCGAATCGTTGCTGAATCCGTTCTGGTAATAAGTACGGTTGTACATACCGTCGGTTTCGCTTCCGGCACGGTAGCGATGGCTGGAGCGTTCTATTTTCAGTGTATGGATGAAGCTGGTGACCGGAACAAATTCCGTGGTAATCGTCGTGTCCTGTGGCACAGGCGGAATGCTGTCGCCCTGTTGTGCCATGGCTTTCATCTGCTGATTGTCTTTCTTCTCTTCTACTTTGACTGTTTCGCGTTCGAAGCCAAGACGGTAGCGGTGAGTCAGGTAGACGTAGAAATTATGATTACGGTTGGAGGTCTGCTCCATCTTGACAGGAATGTTGGTCGATTCATATTCCTGTTTGCCTTCCGACATGTTTTCCGGACGGGTAATGTACTGGTCATCGGCAATACCACCGTTTTCGTTCATCTTCATGAAGAAGTTATTGTACATAGCCTGCAGCTGATACTTCTGGCCGATGTAACTGGCGAAAAGTCCTGCATTGAAATGGGCTGTAGACTGGTTGGCGTAGTAGCCGCGGCCATACAGATAATCGATATTGAATCCGAAAGCCAACCGTTTGTTGGCGTTGACCGAAAAATACGATTTAAACCGTTCTTCTCCGTTTATCTTGCTTCCGGCTTTGTAATAAGTCAGGTTGCTGTAGGGGATGTTACTGTTGGTAAAGTTGAGCTGATCCGGACGGAAGAAGAAACTGGAGAAAGGTTCTATAAAAATGGTCGGTGCTTCCTCTTGTCCCCGTTCGAAGAAGAGGCGTGACATGCGGGGAGAACCCAAATTACCCAGATAGTTATAGTGTCCGTTCATTCCTTCTACCAAGTTGGTGTTCTGGAAGTTGAGGGTTACAGTGTCTACTGGTATAATGGTTCGGTCGCCCAGTTTTTCACTCAAATGCCACATGTATAGTTTAGGAGGAAGGCTTTCGATCTGGGTACTTGTGCTATCTGTCAGGTTGTCTGGCTGCGTACTAGGATCGACCTGATTACCATACTGATCGCGCATTGTTGTACCCGAATTGACGGGAGTGAGGGTATTTTGTGCCTTCAGTCCCAAAGTCCCTATAATGGCTAATAATATATATGTCAGTACAAATCTTCTCATAATTAGGCGCAAAGATACAATAAATTCTTATTCGCATCTTTAATTCTCCCTTTTTTACTTCTTTTTTAGGATTGGAAGTCAGTAAGTGCTGGCCCAGGCGCATAACTGGAGAAAAATAGTGCACTACCTACTGCACTATGAGTGCAACAGGTATTGCACTGTCGGTGCAGTAGGTATTGCACAGTGAGTGCAGTAGTTATTGCACTGTAAGTGGAAGGTTGGGCGGTGGAGAGGGGTTAAGAGAAGAAATGTCTTTTCTTGATTTTAATCAGATGCTTTGGGGCTTAATAGACTATATCAGTAGACAGTTCCTGGAAGCGGTCTCTGCTTAGCTGGACACTTTGTCAGATAGCGTTCATTCTTAATTGGTCATGTACAGATACAAAAAAGGATGCGATTATCGCATCCTTTTTTACTCAACTGAATATTTGTGCCTTGCGGCTTATACTTCTTTGATCAGTTCCATGCCTCGTTTGATGGCTTCCTCGTTCATGGGGATGAGGTGATGATGCCGTTCGGGCAGGGTTTTCTTCAGGCCTTTGATGACGTTTTCCAGTGTGACGATAGGCATGATTTTCAGCAGACCGCCCAGTACAATCATGTTGAACGCCTTGGCGTTGTTCATTTCGTTGGCTGCATCCATAGCGTCGATGCGGTAAACGTGAATGTCTTTACGGGTGGGCGGGTTGATGATGCCGTATCCGTCGTAGATCAGGACACCACCGGGTTTAACCTTGCTTTCGAACTTTTCGAGCGACGGCTGGTTCAGGATGATGGCTGCATCGTACTTACTGAGGATGGGGGAGGAGATCTTATCATCGCTTACGATGACAGTTACGTTGGCCGTACCTCCACGCTGCTCCGGTCCGTAGGCAGGCATCCATGTCACTTCCTTGTCTTCCATCAATCCCGAGTAAGCCAGGATTTTACCCATGGACAGTACACCTTGTCCGCCGAAGCCAGATATGATGATTTCTGTTTTCATTGTCTTTCTTCTTTTGAATTATTTATCTTTCAAGTCTCCCAGCGGATAGAAGGGGAACATGTTCTCTTCCATCCATTTGTTAGCCTTCTCCGGCGACATTTTCCAGCCCGAGTTGCAGGTCGATACAATTTCGACAAGGTTGCTGCCTTTTCCGGCCATGGAGTTTTCGAATGCCTTTCGGATGGCTTTCTTGGCCTTTCGGATGGCGGGTACGGATTGTACGCTCTGGCGCGTTACGTAGGCTGTACCTTCCAGCTGTGCGGCGATATCGGCCATTTTCAGCGGATAGCCGTGCAGGTGTACGTCGCGTCCGTAAGGACAGGTAGCAGTCTTCATGCCGACAAGGGTAGTCGGAGCCATTTGTCCGCCGGTCATACCGTAGATGGCGTTGTTGATGAAAATGATGGTGATGTTTTCACCACGGTTCAGCGCATGGATGGTTTCGGCTGTACCGATGCAGGCCAAGTCGCCGTCGCCCTGATAGGTGAATACCAGTCGGCTGGGCCAGAGACGCTTGATGGCAGTGGCCAGTGCGGGCGCACGTCCGTGTGCGGCTTCCTGCCAGTCGATATCCAAATAGTTGTAGATGAATACGGCGCATCCTACCGGAGAGATTCCGATAGCTTTGTCTTCCATGCCCATCTCTTCGATTACCTCGGCTATCAGCTTGTGGACTACACCGTGGCTGCATCCCGGACAGTAGTGCATGGGGTTGTCGTTCATCAGAGTCGGTTTCTTGTAAACCAGATTCTCGGGCTTTATAATATCTTCTTTTGTCATAATCACTTCTCCTTATCTGTTGGTGAAACGTATGAAAAACTCCATTACCTTGACGAAAATGGCAGCACTGCAGACGTAGACGAACATCATGAAATCGTCTTTGGCCACAAAGTAAGTAATGACAGCTGCTACGGCAAGTATCAGGAAGAGGATGTTCAGCACGTTTCTTATTTTGTCAGAATCCATTCTTTACGTTCTTTATCCGTTGATTACTTTTTCTTTCAGAGCTGCCACGATTTCGTCGGGGTCGGGCACGATACCACCCAAGCGTCCGAAGTGTTCTACCTTGACTTTTCCGTTCACGGCCAGACGTACGTCTTCTACCATTTGGCCGGCATTCAGCTCTGTTACGAGGATACCTTTTACCTTGTCGGCATAAGCAGCAATTGCCTGTGTCGGGAAAGGCCACAGAGTGATAGGACGCAAGATTCCGACTTTGATA
Organism: Bacteroides sp. CAG:633; assembly: GCF_000435115.1. NCBI lineage: Bacteria > Pseudomonadati > Bacteroidota > Bacteroidia > Bacteroidales > Bacteroidaceae > Bacteroides > Bacteroides sp. CAG:633. Next base: position 66,712 of record NZ_FR883034.1, read on the forward strand.
CCTTCCTTACGTGCCAGTTCCATACTTTTCTGTCCGATACGTGCCATTGAGCCAAAGGCTATGATGAGGTAGTCGGCATCTTCGCAGTTGATTTCCTCGAAGCGCACTTCGTTCTTTTCAATTTCCCTGTATTTGGCCTGGAAACGGATGTTGTTCTTTTCCATTTCTTCGGGTTTCAGTTCGAGGGAAGTGATGATGTTGGGCTTGCGGTCTTTGGTCTTTCCGGTAGTGGCCCAAGGACATTGAGCGATAACTTCTTCGTCGGTGCGGCGTGGCTTTTGAGGAGGAAGCACTACTTTTTCCATCATCTGTCCGATAACGCCGTCGGCCAGGATGATAGCGGGGTTGCGGTACTTGAAAGCCAGTTCGAATCCCAGTCCTACGAAATCGGCCATTTCCTGTACCGAAGCCGGTGCAAGGGCTATCAGACGGTAATCGCCGTGTCCGCCGCCTTTGACGGTCTGGAAGTAATCGGCCTGGCTGGGCTGAATGGTTCCCAGTCCGGGGCCGCCGCGCATTACGTTTACAATGAGGCAGGGCAATTCGGCTCCGGCCAAGTAGGAGATACCTTCCTGTTTCAGGCTGACACCCGGGCTCGATGATGAGGTCATCACCATTTTACCGCTTCCTGCACCTCCATATACCATGTTGATGGCGGCTACTTCGCTTTCTGCCTGAAGCACTACCATGCCGGTGGTTTCCCAAGGCTTCAGTTCTGCAAGAGTTTCCAAAACCTCCGATTGAGGAGTGATGGGGTAACCGAAGTAACCGTCGGCTCCGCAACGTATAGCTGCGTGAGCGATGGCTTCGTTACCTTTCATTAATACAACTTCTTCTGCCATATTCAATCTGATTTATTCAACTTTTACTTTATAAACAGAGATACATCCGTCCGGACAAACTGTAGCGCACGATGCGCATCCGTTACACGTATCTTCCAATATCTGGTGGGCATAGTTATACCCTTTTACGTTCACCTCTTTGGTGAGGGCTATTACATGGAGTGGACAAGCCACGGCACACAGGTTGCAGCCTTTGCAACGTTCGGTGTCAACAACGATTGCTCCTTTGATTTTTGCCATAATTTACGTTCCTTTATATGTTATTGATTATACATGTCTTTGTTGTAGAAATTTAGAATATCCATCACCATGCGGTGGGCTTCCTTGGCCGGACTTTGCGGGTTGATGTCGATGGCATACTGATAATTGTTGAGTGCCTGTTGCCAGTTGCCCAGTTTCCGATAGGCATTTCCGCGCAGATAGTAAGCTTCGTCGAGGCACGAGGAAGCACTTTGCAGAAATTCGTCAAGTTGCCGGATGGCTTGTTCTACATTTCCTTGGTTGATAAGCTCTTTGATGGTGACTAATGATTCCATATTTTATTCAGCATCGGGTTTATTCAACCACAAAGATAGTTTTTATTTGCAGACATCAAGCATCTTATATGTGAAAAATAGTAATGAATCGCCTTACTTACAGTGTTTTTCTATCAGAATGTCAGAAAAGGGGTGCGCATGAACTGTATTCTAAAGAATGGCGCTTTACAGATGATGGTGTTCTGTAACTCGTATAGATAGTGTTTGTAAGGTATGCAAGTGTTGCTCGTGAACCGTACAAGTGTTGTTCGTGAGCCGTGCAAGTGTTATTCGCGAGCCGTTTGAAGGGGCTCTGTCAAGGGGGGGAGGTGGGAGAGTATTAGGGAGTCGACTGTGAAGTAGCGGATAGAAAGATAATAAAAAAACAGGTATAGAACAATCGTGACTTCTGCCGCAGATTGCAATAGGGCAGTACTGGTCACTATTCTTCTATACCTGAATGGAGAAAGCAAAACAGGGAGCTTTCTTTGTAGAGAAACGCTTTTGCTGTATTTTCTCTTATTTGCTTACGGGAATCTTATCGATTCGACGTTGGTGGCGTCCACCTTCGAATGCTGTGTTGAAGAATTCGGTCAGAATCTTGTCTGCTTCGTCCGTAGTGATGAAACGACCGGGCATTACGAGCACATTGGCATCGTTGTGCTGGCGTGCCAGATGAGATATTTCGGGAATCCAGCACAGTGCGGCACGAATGCCTTGGTGTTTGTTCAGGGTCATGTTGATTCCGTTACCGCTTCCGCAGATGGCAATGCCCGGATAGCACTCGCCTGCTTCTACAGCGTTGGCCAGCGGATGGGCGAAGTCGGGATAGTCGCAACTTTCGGTAGAGTAGGTACCAAAATCTTTATATTCCCAGCCTTTGGCTTCCAGCCAGGTACGTACGTATTGCTTCAGTTCGTATCCTGCATGGTCGGAAGCAATTCCTATTGTCTTCATTTCTTATTTCGGTTTAAGATTTAATATTCTGATTGCAATGATTGACAGAACGCAGGCAGGCAAAAGAAGTTGCACTGTCTGCGTTCAATATGGTTTGGACGAGAGGTCTTCAACCGTTTAGAGCATGGCTTTTACCTGCTTGTAAACGTTGTCGGCCGTAAAGCCCAATTTTTCATCCAATACTTTGTAAGGAGCAGAGAAACCGAATGATTCCAAACCCCAGATTTTGCCATGTGCACCTACCAAGCCTTGCAGGTTGACAGGCAGACCGGCAGTCAGGCCGAATACTTTGGCATCGGCCGGAATAATGCTTTCCTGATATCCGGGTGCCTGGCTGCGGAACAGACCTTCGGACGGAGCTGATACGATACGTACCTTGACACCATCTTTACGCAACAGTTCGGCTCCTGCTACCAGTGTAGACACTTCAGAACCAGAAGCTACCAGGATAACATCGGGATTGGCATCGGAACCTGCTACGATGTAAGCACCCTTGGCTGCTTGTGAGTAGTCGTTGCCTGCGGGCAGATTGGCAATGTTCTGACGTGAGAAGATCAGGGCTGTAGGAGTAGTCGTATTCTCCATGGCCAGTCTCCATGCTACAGTAGTCTCTTCGGCATCGGCCGGGCGGAGTACCAATGTAGAATTGTGACCTTTATGATTCTTCAGTTTCTCCATCAGACGGATTTGTGCTTCCTGTTCTACCGGTTCGTGAGTCGGGCCATCTTCGCCTACGCGGAAGGCATCGTGTGTCCAGATGAACTTCACAGGAACTTCCATGAGGGCAGCCATACGAACTGCGGGCTTCATGTAGTCGGAGAATACGAAGAATGTACCGCAAGCCGGAATTACACCACCGTGCAGAGCCATACCGATGCAGCAGCAAGCCATAGTCAGCTCGGCTACACCTGCCTGGAAGAAAGCACCGGTGAAGTCACCTTTCTGGAAGGCATGTGTCTTCTTCAGGAAACCGTCGGTCTTGTCAGAGTTGGAAAGGTCGGCAGAAGCAACAATCATGTTTTCTACCTGAGTTGCCAAAGCACCCAGTACGGTAGCCGATGCGGCACGTGTGGCAGCTCCTGCCTTTTGCTCGATAGCTTCCCAGTTGACTTGAGGAGCTTTGCCAGAGAAGAATTGCTCCAGTTTGGCTGCCTTTTCCGGGTTAGCCTGAGCCCAAGCAGCTTTTTCAGCATACTTTTGCTTCATGATTTCTTTCAGTTCGGCAGCACGTTTGGCATACAGCTCTTCTACTTCGGGGAAGATGACAAACGGATTGGTAGGATCGCCACCCAGATTCTTGATGGTATTGATGTATGCATCGCCACCCAGCGGGGCACCGTGTGTAGCACAGTTGGCTTCGTAGCTGCTGCCGTCGGCCTTGCGTGCTCCCTTACCCATAACAGTATGACCGATGATAAGGGTAGGACGTTCTTGTTCAGCCTTAGCCTCGTTCAGGGCATTGCGAATTTCGTCGGCATTATTTCCGTCGATCTTAATCACTTTCCAACCCCATGCCTCATATTTCTTGGCAGTATCTTCGATAGTTACAGCTTTAGTTTCGGTAGAAAGCTGAATATCGTTGGAGTCGTAGAACATGATCAGGTTGTCCAATCCCAGTGTTCCTGCAATACGTCCTGCACCTTGAGAAATCTCTTCTTGTATACCACCGTCGGATATATAAGCATAAATGGTCTGATTCATAACCTCGCCAAAACGTGCTTTCAGGAATTTGGCTGCGATGGCTGCACCTACAGCAAAAGTATGTCCTTGACCGAGCGGGCCGGATGTGTTTTCAATTCCACGCATAACGTCACGTTCGGGATGTCCCGGAGTCGGGCTTCCCCATTGACGGAATTCTTTTAATTCATCCAATGTGAACTTGCCTGTTAATGCGAGCTGTGAGTAAAGCATCGGTGACATATGACCCGGGTCAAGGAAGAAGCGGTCGCGTCCTTCCCATGTCGGGTTTTCAGGATCATATACCAGAAATTCAGAGAACAGTACATTGACAAAGTCGGCGCCACCCATTGCGCCACCCGGGTGTCCGGAATTAGCTTTCTCAACCATAGAAGCAGCAAGGATACGAATGTTGTTTGCTGCAAGGTTCATAAGTTTGTTGTCGTTCATATTGATAATAAATTAGTTTTTGTTAGCTTGATAGAGCAGAGTAACTAACGCTTGTTCATAAATGACAGGGACAAAGATAACTCTTTATGTGCAATTAGCAACAAGGAAAGTTACTCTTTTTTTCCAGATATTTTTGCCTTCTTCTTGTTTAAAGTACAATAAGTCTTTTGCTCTGATTTACTGTAACTCGACAGTAACAATCGACTTGGCCGGAAGTTTGATTTTCATAACGCCTTTATTGATTTTTACTTCTTTAAAGGGAGCTGGTTTGACTTTTTCCGGATTTTCGAATGAGTTATAGTCGGTAACATCCTTAGAAGTAAGTATTTCGCCTACAGCTTTCTTTGCTTCAATGCCGGGCAGGTTTACAATAACTTCCTGAGCATTTTCTACATCAACATTGGAGATTGAAAGGTGAACTTTACCGTTCTTGTCTTTCGAAGCTGTTGCACTGATCATAGGCAGTTTGCGGTTGTCGCGTACGTTCATCGTGTCGCAGTTTAGTTCGAGAGGCAGATAGGTAGCGTCCTGATGTACTTTATACATTTTGAATACGTAATACGTAGGGGTCAATACCATCTCTTTACCTTTGGTCAGAATCATAGACTGGAGTACATTGACAATTTGTGCAATGTTTGCCATTTTCAGACGATCGGTATATTTGTGGAAAATATCCAGTGACAGAGAAGCTACAAAAGCATCGCGCAGTGTGTTTTGCTGATAGAGGTGGCCTTTGATGGTACCCGGTTCTTCGTCCCACCATGTGCCCCATTCGTCCAGAATCAGTGCTACGTTTTTCTGAGGATCATATTGGTCCATAATGGCACAGTGCTTCTTGATGACATCTTCTATCTCGCGGCATTTGCCCATGGTCCAGTAATAATCTTCCGTATTAAACTGGGTAGCCGAACCTTTGCTTCCGCTCCATCCGGTTACTGTGTAATAGTGCAAAGACAATCCGTTCATGCGCGCTCCTACACGATCCATCAGAACTTTTGTCCAGTTGTAGTCGTAGTCGCTGGCACCACTGGCTATCTTGTACAGATTGTTTCCATCGTAATTGCGGCAGTAGGTAGAGTAACGGCGGTACAAATCGGCGTAATATTCAGGACGCATGCTACCACCGCATCCCCAGCTTTCATTTCCTACTCCCAGGTATTTTACCTTCCAAGCTTTGTCGCGGCCATTTTTCCGGCGCAGATTAGCCATCGGAGAGTCGCCTTCCGAAGTCATATATTCTACCCATTTGGCCAGCTCTTCTACAGTACCGCTACCTACATTTCCGCTGATGTATGGCTCACAGCCCAACATCTCGCAAAGGTTCAGGAACTCGTGCGTTCCGAAGCTGTTGTCTTCGATGGTACCTCCCCAGTTGTTGTTTACCATTTTGGGGCGATTTTCTTTGGGACCGATACCGTCCATCCAGTGGTATTCGTCGGCAAAGCAACCACCCGGCCAGCGGAGCACTGGGACTTGCAGATCTTTGAGGGCATTGAATACGTCGGTGCGGTAACCTTTGATATTGGGAATATCAGAGTTCTCGCCTACCCATAAGCCTCCATAGATACAGGTACCTAGATGTTCGGCAAACTGGCCATAGATTTCCTTGGGGATAATTTGTGTACCTTGTTCGGCCTGTACAGTGATAGTTGCATTCTTTTGTGCGGACAGTGACAGGGAAGCTGTCAAGAAAAGACCGCTGATGATTAATTTACTTTTCATAAAAGTAGTCTTTTTCTGTTGGGTTATTTTTTGAATTTTGCAGCTGCTTCTTCAATAGGTAAACCAGCTTTATAGTTTTCGATATATGCGTTGAAGCCTGCAACGTCTTCTGCCGTCGGAGCAATCTCGACACCGGCATCTCCGGCAAATACGTTTTCGTCCAGGAAGTCGGCCAACGACTGTTTCTTGTCATTGTTTACCAGATACGATCCTAACAGAGCAATACCCCAGGCACCACCTTCACCGGCAGTTTCCATAACCGAGATAGGAGAGTTGATAGCAGCAGCCAATATTCTTTGACCTACTCCTTTGGTCTTGAACAAGCCACCATGGCCGGTAATTCGGTCTACTTTAATCTTTTCTTCGTTGAAGAGAATGTCGTTACCTATTTTAAGTACTCCTACAGAAGCATGGAGGTGAGCACGCATGAAGTTGGCCAAATTGAACTTATCGTTGGCTGAACGTACAAACAAAGGTCTTCCTTCAGCAAGGCCAGTAACAGGCTCTCCTGAAATATAGTTGTATGAGATCAAGCCTCCGCAGTCGGTGTCGCCTGTCAGTGCGTGGTTGTAGAGCTTACCATAGATTTCGTTCATGTCTACAGGAATGCCCATGAGTTCCTGATATTCCTTGAACAGATTGACCCAGGCATTGAGGTCGGAAGTACAGTTGTTGCAATGTACCATAGCTACCAGGCTACCGTCGGGGGTAGTAACCATATCGATCATCTCGTAAGGTTTCGACAGGTCCTTTTCAAGTACAATCATCGAGAATGAGGAAGTTCCGGCAGAAACGTTTCCTGTGCGTTGTTTTACAGCATTGGTAGCAACCATACCTGTACCAGCGTCGCCTTCTGGCGGACATACGGGGATACCGGCTTTCAGGTGTCCGGATACATCAAGTCTCTTGGCTCCTTCGGCTGTAAGGGAACCTGCATTTTCACCAGCCAGTAATACTTTGGGAAGAATGTCGAGTAATGTCCATTTGAATCCTTGGGGAGCAATAAGATTATTGAATTTGGAAACCATTTCGGCTGAATAATCTTTCGTATTCGGATCGATGGGGAGCATACCGGATGCATCGCCGATGCCTAATACCTTCTGGCCTGTAATCTGCCAGTGTACGTAGCCGGCAAGAGTGGTCAGGAAATCGATGTCTTTTACATGCTCTTCTTTGTTTAAGATAGCTTGATACAAGTGCGAAATACTCCATCTCAGAGGGATGTTGTAGACAAACAGCTCGGACAGGGTAGCAGCTGCTTCTCCTGTATTGGTATTTCTCCAGGTGCGGAAAGGAACAAGGATTTCCTGTTCTTTGTTGAACGCCATGTAACCATGCATCATAGCGCTGATACCGATGGCTGCCAGAGTTTCTATTTCGATGCCATATAACTCTTTTACATTGGAACGAAGATCTGAATAGCAGTCTTGCAATCCGTTCCAAATGGCATCAATACTATATGTCCAAAGACCATCGACCAATTGGTTTTCCCATGTATGGCTACCTTGCGCAATGGGCTTGTTTTCCTGGTCGATTAAAACTGCTTTGATTCTTGTGGATCCGAATTCTATACCAAGGATGGCTTTACCGGTTTCGATAGTTGATTTTGCATCTAATTTCATAATGGAACTAATGGTTTAAGGTACAACGTTAATGTAAAGTTAGAAATATCTGTAATTTGCAGCTTTTGCAACTTACTTAAAAGTATAAAAGTGCTGCAAACGATTGCTCGTTGAGCACTTTTATACATGGTTATGCTATTGGATGATTAGCAAAGAGCTTTGTTCAGCATATAGTACACTTCGTTCATGCGCAGTTCTTTCTTGAATTCGCTGATTGTAGTGTCTTTGTTGATATGTACCATTTCGATACCTGCGATTTCGGCATAGTCTTCCCAATATTCGGCAGTGAGGTCGTAAGAGAAGCATGAATGGTGAGTACCACCAGCCAGAATCCATGCACCTGCGCCAATTTCGAAATTAGGCATCGGTTTCCACAAAGCAGAAGCAACGGGCAACTTAGGCAGTGGCTTCGGCTCGATGCATTCTACATCGTTTACGATGAGGCGGAAGCGGTTGCCAAGGTCAACAACTGTAGCTGTACATCCTTTGCCTACCTTTGAAGTAAATACCAGACGGGCAGTTTCGCTCTTGCGGATACCTATACCCAGGAAATGTACTTCCAAACGTGGCTTTTTAGCGGCGATTAACGGACATACCTCCAACATGTGTGCCTGAAGGATAGAGCTGTTCTCTCCATTGAAGTTCAAAGTGTAGTCTTCGAGGAATGAGCAACCTGTAGGCAGACCTTGATTCATTACCCAAACAGTGCGGTAGAGTGCTGCTGATTTCCAGTCGCCTTCGGCACCGAAACCATAACCTTCGGCCATCAGACGTTGTGATGCCAAGCCAGGAATTTGGTCGAAATAGCTGCCGTCAGTTTGTCCGAGGTCGTCGAAGTTGGTTGTGAAACCTTTGGCGCCTTTGTCCTTCAATATAGCGCGCAATGCAAGCTCTGCTTTGGCAGAGTTCCATACCTTCTCATAAGCGGCAGTACGTCCGTCTTCCAATTCAGCATCGTGGTCGTAAAGGCGGAAGTATTCGTCTACCAATGCTTTTACTTCTTCGTCCTTTACCTTTGCGTGATATTCCATCAGCTCGCTAACCGGGCAGTAGTCTACATGGTAGCCCATACGTTGTTCTGCTTCAACTTTATCACCATCGGTTACAGCTACGTTGTTCATCTGGTCGCCGAAACGGATGATGAGCATGTCTTGTGCATCGGCCCATCCGGCGCAAACACGCATCCAAACTGCGATCTTGTTTTGTGTTTCTTCTTCTTTCCAGTAGCCTACTACTACTTTGCGACGAATACGCATGCGTGTGCAAATGTGGCCAAATTCACGGTCGCCGTGTGCACTTTGGTTCAAGTTCATGAAGTCCATATCCATGGTATCCCAAGGAATTTCCTTGTTGTACTGTGTGTGCAAGTGGAGCAAAGGTTTCTTTAATTGCTGCAAACCATGAATCCACATTTTGGCGGGCGAGAAGGTGTGCATCCAAGTGATAACACCGATACACTTTTCTTCATTGTTGGCAGCTTTAAAAACTGCTTCTACTTCTTTTGAAGAATTGGCTGTTCCTTTATATACAACTTTTACAGGCAGTTTACCTGACTCATTCAGTCCTTTTACCATTTCATTGCTGTGTGCGTCTACTGCGATTACAGCGTCTCCTCCGTACAGAAGCTGTGCTCCTGTTACGAACCATACTTCATATTGATCAAATGCGTTCATAATACTATTATTTTTAAGTGGTTGGTTAATTATTCTTGTTAGTTATTATTGTATGTCTTAAGCTTCTTGTTTAAAATAGGGGGCAGGGCATTACTATTTTATTTTTGCCCATAATAAGCATTAGGACCATGTTTGCGGTTGAAATGCTTCTCGATGAGCAATGGATTCATTGTCAAATTGGGATTGACAGCATAGGCTATTGAGGCCATTTTAGCTACTTGCTCCATAACGACGGCATTATGTACGGCATCATGTGCATCTTTCCCCCATGAGAATGGTCCGTGATTTTTTACCAATACTCCTGGTGTATGTACAGGATTCAGTCCTTCGAAACGTTTAACGATGACATTTCCTGTTTCCAATTCGTAAGCGCCTTTAACTTCGGCTTCTGTCATGTCGGCAGTGCAGGGGATAGCATCGTGGAAATAGTCGGCATGGGTTGTGCCGATATTCGGAATATCGCATCCTGCTTGTGCCCAAGCTGTGGCATATGTAGAGTGTGTATGTACTACTCCGCCAATTTCAGGGAAAGCCTTGTATAATACTATATGGGTAGGAGTATCTGAAGACGGTTTAAGTTTGCCTTCCACGACTTTTCCGTCGAGGTCTACTACAACCATGTCTTCAGCTTTCATTTCGTCATAACTTACGCCACTTGGTTTAATGACGACCAAGCCAGTTTCGCGGTCAATTCCGGAAACATTGCCCCAAGTAAAGATGACCAGGCCATGCTTTACTAAATCGAGGTTAGCGCGAAATACTTTTTCTTTTAATTCTTCTAACATATGTTTTATGTTTAAATGTTACAGTTTAAATTTCGGAGCTTTGCGATAAACTTTTTCATTGAACTGATAGAGGGCAGCACCTCGTTTCGAACTTGTTTTGTCTATGAGGTCTGTTTTCTCTATATAATCCATTTCTGCTATCCGTTTGCGGAAGTTCCGTTTGTCTATGGCTTCTCCATAAATGGCTTCGTACAAGCTTTGCAGTTGTGATAAGGTGAATAATTTAGGCAGAAGATTGAAGCCGATAGGAGCAACCGATGCTTTTTGTTGCATGAGGGCACGTGCTTGCTCTACCATTGCTTGGTGATCGAATATCAATGGTGGAAGTTCATTTATATTAACCCAAAATGCATTGTGTCTTTGTACTAGTTCGCGGTCGTATTCGTTGATGTTGATAAGTGCATAATAGGCAATGGATACAACTCGTTCGCCTGGGTCACGGTCTATAGCTCCAAAAGAGCTGACTTGTTCCATATATACTTGATCCAATCCGGTGAGTTCTGCTAAAACTCGTTTCGCTGCATCGTCTACACTCTCATTCTCTTGAACGAATCCACCCATTAGTGACCATTCGCCTAATGCAGGTTCAAAATTTCGTTTCAGGAGTAATAAATTCAGTTCTCCTTCATAAAATCCAAAAATGATACAGTCTACAGATACGTAGAACTTAGGATTGATGCTGTAATAATTGCTCATTGATAAATGCACTGTTAAGTGAGTAATACAACTTTCGCAACATTTATAATTAGGAGTTTTGTAACTCCTAATTATAAATATGATTTTCTATTCGTGAAATGTGAACATTTCATGAAATTACCAGAAGTAGGCATAGAACAAAGCGCAGAGGATGATTACGCCCAAAGTAGCGATAACATCCCATTTGTTCCAGCTCTTCGCGATTTCTTCTTTGTAGCTTCCGGTAAATGTAATGGCTTCTATCTGTTCTGCTGTAGGTTTCGGAGTGAAGCAAGAAACAACTGCCATCAATACAAGCAGGAATACTAATAACCAGACTTCGAAGATCAGCCAGTTTGTTTGCCAGAACCATGAAGTGTATTCCCAGAAGGCGCCGTCCATAGTGGCTTTACCGGAATCTGTGATAACATTGGTAAGCAAACGTACCATACCAATCAGGAAACCGCCGATAAGTCCCCATTCACCAGCTTTGGGAGTAATTTTTTTGGAGAATATACCCAATGTGAATACGGCTACCATAGCAGGAGCGATTAATGATTGGATATCTTGCAGATACGAGTACAGGTTACCCATATTCATCATAATAGGCATCCATGCCAATCCCAGAAGAACTACAACGACAGTTGCGATACGGCCTACAAGTACGTAATGGCTTTCGCTCATGCCTTTTTTCATAGGTTTATAGAAATCTTCTGTAAATAAGGTAGCGCAGCTATTGAAGAATGCGGCCAAAGATGCAACAAGGGCGCAGACAAATCCGATAGTAACAATACCTTTGACACCTGCGGGCAATATGTTTTTCACCATCATGGCAAATGCACCGTCTGTGTCATGAGTATTGGTAATATCCATAACGATACCACTACCAGTTTTCTGTGCAAGTGCGTAAGCTACCATTCCAGGAATCAGGAACATAAATACGGGTAACAATTTAAAGTATCCGGCAGCAATACTACCACGACGAGCACGTTTCATTACTACATCATTGGCCTCTCCTTTTTGTTGACCCAATACACGTTGCACGATATGCTGGTCGGTACACCAATACCAAAAACCGATGATAGAAGCACCAAGGAAAACTACATATCCGGGGAATTGCTGATACATAGGATCGGCGGGATCGGTATGGAACATGTGGGTTGTACCAAAACCGTCGTGAGCAGCGTTACATACAGCCATCATTTGTGACCATCCTTCGCTTATGCTGCCATCTCCTAACATGTTAAGACCCAGGAACAAAACAAGGAAAGAACCGATGATAAGAATCGGAGTCTGAATGGCAGACAAAGTCATTACGCCTTTCATACCTCCAAAGACCGTAAACACTGCAGTAACAACAATCAGACCAATGGCACCATACCAGAACGGTAGGCCGAGAAGGTATTCAAAGAAAATACCACCTGTGAAAGCTGTTACAGAAACTTTTGTCAGGACGTATGCGATCAGCGTGATGATTGACAGCCAAGAACCGGTACGTTGTGTATAGCGGAACTTCAGGAAGTCGGGCATTGTGATGATTTTACCCATTTTGTTGTTCAACAATTGATAAAATGGTACGAACAACCATCCCAAGATAAGTATCATCCAGCCTTGCATTTCCCAGTGTGCCATTCCTACACCGTCTTTAGCTCCAGTACCTGCAAGACCTACCAGGTGTTCTGATCCAATATTGGCTGCGAAAATAGCTGCACCAATAATATACCAAGGTTCACCTTTTCCAAAGAGGTAGTCCTGACTGTCGGCTCCTTTCATCTTTTCTTTGTCTTTCTTTATGGCATGACAAATTGCCCATACGATAGCAATGATGCCAACGGCAAGAACTGCCCAATCGAGCCAGATAAATTCATTTGTATTCCAATTCATAATTGCTCAATGTTTTATAGTATTAAATTAAGATTTATTTCTCTACACCGAATTTAAAGATACATTCGCTGTTGTAAGTTTGACCTGGCTCAAGGATTACAGAAGGCCACTCGGGCTTATTGGGGCTATCAGGATAGTGTTGTGTTTCCAGACAAACAGAGGCACGTTGATTATATACTATACCTTTCTTTCCTGTAACAGTTCCGTCAAGGAAATTACCGGAATATACTTGGATTCCTGGCTCGTTGGTATATACTTCCAGCGTGATGCCGGTTTCGGGTGATGTCAGTTTCGCCGCCAGCTTGGTGATATCGCCATTGGTATTTAATACCCAATTGTGGTCATATCCGTTTCCGTTTTTCAATTGGATAAAGTCGTAATTATTGATATCTTGTCCTACAGCTTTAGGAGTTGTAAAGTCCATAGGAGTATCTTTCACAGGCAGAATTTCTCCAGTGGTCATGAATGTGCTGTCAACAGGAGTATAGTTGTCTGCATTTACATATAAGATGTGGTCTGTTGCTGCTTTGGCAGGATTTCCCGACAAGTTGAAATAAGAATGGTTGGTCATATTAATAACAGTTTTCTTGTCGGTAGTTGCACTGTATTTGATGTCAATGGCATTGTCTTCTGTCAGTTTGTAGGTTACTTTGGCTGTAACATTACCGGGGAAGTTTTCATCTCCATCAGGTGAAATACGTGTCAATTCCAATGTCGTGCCGTCAATAGGGTTGGCATTATATACTTGATATTGCCATCCTTTAGGACCGCCATGCAGGCAATGTCCGAAATTGTTTTGGGGCAGTTGTATAGTGTCTCCATCCAATACAATCCGGCCTTGGTTGATTCGGTTTGCATAACGTCCGATAGAAGCTCCAAAATCGCTCGGAACATTAATGTAGTCGGCGATGCTGTCGAATCCTAAAACCACATCTTGCATATTCCCGTTTTTATCAGGAACCATTATGGAAACAATACGGCCACCGAAGTTCGTGATACAAACTTCCATTCCAGCTTTATTCTTTAATGTATAAAGGTTGGTTTGGGCGTTGTTTACCTCTGTTTGAAACTTTGTGGGATTTAAACCGGATAAGGTAAGCTGAGTTTCCGGTTTCTGTGTGCAGGATGCTAATATACATGCAGCTATTCCTGCTGAAAGAAAGTAATTCCTCATGGCGTTATTTTTATTTGTGAATTAGATGTTTATCTTATTTCGGGTGTAAAAGTAACACTTTTATTTGATGTGAGGTATACACTTCTGTATGTTATGTAACATATTATGTGAAAAAAATGCCTGGAGCAGTCAAGACATCCAGGCAATTCTCCTTATATAAATGAGCGATTATTTATTCTTCTTACCCCAATAAGTTTTAAAATTATCTCCGTAACCGGCGTAAACGATGGTGTGTGTTCTGGGAGTTGATTCCCAGTCTGTTTCACGTTTTAAATAAAGCTCGATTCCATTAGCCGTTAAAATCTGTTTCTCTGCATCGTAACTCCATGTACCACCTTTCCAAGTTCCTTCTGTAATAGTATGGTCGGCGGCTAATGTCATTGTTGCTGCAGATTTCTGTTCACCATAGCTATAAGAAAGATCGATATGTTCCCATTTTCCAATTAACTCTTCTTCTTTGATAGTCACTTGTGGAACGGCACCATAGCGCTCGGGCATTACTAAAGGCCATCCGTCTTTGGTCCATAAGATGCTGCGGACATGTCCTAACATGACTGCGTTATCTATATTTGCAGGTAAACGTCCTTGTGAAGAATAGTACCAGTGGCCATTGCCATCGTTAAAGATTGCGCAATGAGAGAGGCCGACCCAACCATCGCTATTGGCAAATTTATAGGGGTGGGTAACTACAGGTAGCATATCTGCTCCTTCAGTGACGTTAGCACCATCAATACCTAAAAAGGGGCCGGTAATGTTTTTGGAACGTGCAACTCGGGTGTTATAAGGAACATCCAATGCATCATAGGCTACAAACAGATAATAATACCCGGTATTGGGGTTGTATACAATTTCAGGACCTTCGCTTGCTTGCCAGCGATTACCCATTTCTCGGGTTGCTATCAGTTGACCATATGCAGCAATATCTTCATTGGTTCCCCATGGGTTGGGTAATTCAGCCTTGACTTTTCCAGTTTCTGCATCCAGCTCGACTAAAGCGATACCACTGTTCCATGAACCGTAAATCAAATAATGTTTTCCATCTTCAGCTATGATATAGCTGGGGTCAATGGCATTCCATTTGTAATAGCAGTTTGCCCAATCATTTGGTGCAACATGAAAATTTAAACCTTTATCAGATGCATTGGTAATGACATATCCTTTGTCTACCCAGCCATTATTATTAGAAGGATCAGTATTTTCCATCATTCCGATAAACGCTCGTTCTGCCCACGAATTTTCTCCATCAATATTTCCGGGACATACAATCGAGTAATACATACGGTAAAGACCGTCTTTAACTTTTCGTACGCATGGAGCCCAATAGCCGAATTCATCTGTATTGGGAGTGGCCTCTTTCAGTCCCATATCTGTACGGATTTCGTTTAGTTTAGGTATTACCCATTCCGGTAATGATTGCATTGTTCCTCCTAAATACTCCCAATTAACTAAATCCTTAGAACGTCGTGCGTGGAAATGACCACCTGCAGTATGTTTATTGTCATATGAAGCGTCTGTCTGATACATATAGTAATAGCCGTCTTCTGCCAATACTACTGAAGGATCGTGCACATTGGACAGATTCCATTGATCACGTAAATCCCACGAAGCTATCGAACGATAATCATCTAAATATTGTGGTGCCTGATAATTGATTAACTCATTATCTTCCAAACCCTCAGAAGGCATAATCTGAATATCTGAAGAGTATAAAGTTTCTCCTTGATAAATGCAGATATAAGCCCGTACGTGGTAAGTAGTATAAGGAGTAAGCCCATCAATTGTGGCTGATACAGTACCGTTGGTTAAAGTCGATTTAATTGTAGCATCGTAAATCGTAGGATTCTCATGAAGGCTATAGCAGAATCCTGCACTAACATAGCGTATATCATCGCGTAAATCGAAAGTACAACTTACCGACACACTTTTTAAAGTAGCTTCTGTAGCGACTGGTTCTTCAATGATAACTCCTGTCTCTCCATAATTGTTTTCATCGTCGCTGCACGCTCCCATAGTGAGAGCGGCTGCGAACAATAAACTAATCCATTTATAATGTTTCATAATAGTTGGCTTTAATTGATATTTTATACTTTCATTAATTACCACTTTCATTGATTATCAGTTTGCTTCTGTTGAAGTGGCAGTTAATTCCCAACCACTATTTTGTCCCAAATTAGGAAGACGTTTTACTTCATCGTCAGGAATTGGGAAATAATAATTCTTTGGACTGTTGAATGCGCGTGAAGTGTAAGTTTCCGAGTAGCCGTAATTATATACAGTACCTGCATTGGGGGTAATTTGTACTCCATATAAATTGTATACTTGCTGATAATAAGGCTTGTTTTGTTCACTAGCGGCTGTAACTCCTTCGAACAGTTTCCAACGGCGTTCATCAAAGAATCGGTGGTCCTCAAAACATAATTCAATACGACGTTCATTACGAATGCGTTCCCGCAGTTTGTCTTGTGTCATATTACTATAAGCTGGCATGCCTACACGTGCACGTACCTGATTGACATATTCGTATGCTTCAGAAGTACGTCCTGCTTCGTTCAATGCTTCTGCTGCGTTTAACAGAACTTCTGCATAGCGGAAGATCGGACAAGCATGTGTGTAGGTGGTAGGGCTTTTCCATGACATGTTATTGAGGAACTTTTTAGTATAATATCCAGTTACGGTGCCTCCATGCAATTCCTGATAATCTAAACCTGTACCATACGTAATATCTACCATACGTTCTTCTTCTTGTTCGGGGTCACCCCAGATAGAACCATGATGCAGAATGGTCTGTTCAAGGCGTGGATCTCGGTTTACATATGGATTTTGTGGATCATAACTGGGATCTTGGTCGATGGGAAGTCCATTGATAGTTTCATAGCTGTCTACCAGATTTTGGGTTGGATTGGTACGTCCAGTAGAATTAGCAGATCCGCTAAATCCACAAGGTGCTAAAAATTCTTCAATAGCCCGTGTTTGCCATTCAGAGCGACTTAAAATATATTCGTTATTCAAGTGCGGAGTTGACACAAAACATTGATAATAGTTTTGTTCGGGATCTCCGATGTCATAAAGCCGGTACGGATTACTCTGTGTCGCATTTTTGCGAATAAAGTCAAGAGCTGCTTCTGCGGCGGCTTCCCATTGACTCTGGTCATTTGAAGGATTGTTTAAAGGAGAAGCTTTATAGAGTAGGGCTCTGGCTTTTAATGCATAAGCTGAAGCTCCGTTTACACGTCCCCAGTTAAGTTCTTCCTGCGCATATCGGAAGGGCAAAACATCTTTTACTTTGTCACATTCGTCTGCAATCCATTGCAATGCATCAGCAGCGGGTGTGCGAGGCTGGTTCATAGCTTCTGTATTAGTTGTCTCAAAAATGATTGGGTTGCCTTCTGCATCATCGCCAACGATAGGTATTGCACCAAAGTAGCTGACCAAATCAAAATGGAATATGGCACGTAAAAAACGTGCTTCAGCCATGTTACGATCGTATAAACGGTTGTTATCATCATTGGTCTCTTCATTACCGATTACACTTTCTTTTGCATAGGTCAGAAAGTTGTTGGCAGCACGAATGGCCTGGAAATTGCGTGACCAAAAGTAATTTGCAAACTGATGGTTAGTTGCATCATATGAATCACGTAATACGCTATGGTAATAATGCACATTCCAAAAAGAGATGGCGTTATCTGTCATACAGTCGCGTGAAGCTCCACGGTATTGCCCGTCTGTATAACCAACAAATGCATCTGGTAAATAGGTATAGATGTTTGCGAGCAGGCCGCGCGTATTTTCGGCTTTGTCAAAAACGTCTTCGGCTCCAAGAGTTAGATCTACTTCTTTGTCAAGGAATCCGCTGCAGGCGGTGAAGTTCACCGCCAGCAGGGTTGCTGCCATATATTTGATGTATTTCTTCATATTATTAATATTTATTTGTTAGAATCCTATATTGACGCCAAAAGTGAATGTACGAGTTTTGGGATACCACCATACGTAACTCATCGGTTTTTCAGGATCAAGTCCGTCAGGCAGACCGCTCCATGTATAAAGGTTATAACCACTAAAATAGAAACGGCATTTAGTCATACAAGCCTTGGCTATTAATTTTTTAGGTAGAGAATAGCCGATTTCTATATTACGCAATGAGAGGAAGTTACCATTCACAATCCAGATATCATTCTGATATGTACCTGTATCACGGTCTGAGTCAATAGCGTTGAATCCGCCGTATGTCGGGCGGGGATATTTGGCATTGACGTTTCGTGGATCGTTCGGATCATCAGTATAATATCCCCAAGAATTAACTACTTCATGAGTACCCATGTTACTCCAACCAGAGTAGGATAATGCAGGAGAAAGGAATACGTCACGATTTAAATAGGCTGTCAGTACAGCACGTGCATCAAAACCTTTATAGCTGAAACCGAATGTCAAGGTCGGAATTAATTCAGGTATTACAGTATAAGTGTCTGGTACCATATCATTCGAATCGATCATACGGTCTCCATTTAAGTCTTTAAATACGGCTGTTCCTAGTTTTTGAGCTCCGTTTGATGCACTATTATACGGATATTTTTCCGGATGGTCGATTGCATCCTGCTGACTGGTAGCGATCAGATTGGGGTCTGAAGCCCATTGTACGAACTTGTAGCGATTCCATCCTCCAACAGTATTGTTGAATGAGCTTTCGTATAGGGCTTGTACAGAAGTGTAGTCAAGAATACGATTACCAGTCTTACGTTGCCACTCTACGTTCGGTTCCGTTTCGTCCATTTCAGTGATCTTGTTAGTGTTGTAGGTTACCATACCTTGGAGGTAATAGCTGAAATCGCCGATGTGGTTCTGATGTCCTATTGTAACTTCAAAACCTTTGGTTTCAGCCTTACCGTATGAATCTTGAGCTACACTGATACCAAGCATGTCAGGTACACTTGTACGTGTTACCAAAATATTGGATCTCCATTCTTTGAAGGCGTCGATAGAACCATATAATTTTTTGTTCCAGAAATCAAAGTCCAGACCTAGGTTCAACATATCAGAAATTTCCCATTTGTTGTTGGCATTTCCTGCCATAGTCTCTGCAAATCCGTTTACATATGAACCCGAATAACCGAATCCATACCCTGTAGATGAGCCATATGTATTCTGGTAGGGGTAGCGTCCGGCTCCAGTAACAGCTTGTCCGGCACGTCCATAAGAAACGCGGAGTTTCAGCATATCTATTTTATCGTTTCTCAACCAAGGTTCTTCTGATGCAACCCAGCCTCCTGATACGCCATAGAATGTACCCCAGCGTTCATCTTTACGGAAATTGTCGCTACCCATGCGCGAAATGTTTCCTGAAAAAATGTAACGGTTAGCATAATCGTATGTCAGTTGGCCGTTCCACGATAAATAACGATTCGAAGAATTGTATTGTGCATTATTAGGTTCCAGCACATTGTTTTGATTCCGATAAGAACGGGCAAAAGCACGTGCACTAATGTTGTGATTGCCGAAGCTGTTCTCATAGCTGAAGCCTCCCAACATATTCAGGTTATAATAGTGAGCACGCTGATTACCACCACTACCTGATGTGTAATGCAAAGCGGTATATGAAGAAAACTTGGTATATTCTATCTGTGAGATATCGCTTACATTCAGGTTGGCATAATCATAATTATATGAATTGATGTCATTGGCTTGTGTTGTCTGGAACACTTCATACGAGTCGAAACTTACGGTTGCATTTACTTTCAGCCCAGGAAGAATCTTTTTCAAATCGCCGTTAACAGTTACTGTTGAATAGAGGTTACGGCGTCTGTTCTTATCTTGACCGGATGAGGCTAATAAGCGTCCTGCGTTATTTGCTGTAGACGAAGCATATATTTCTCCGTTTGGACAGTATACAGGTTCCATAGGATTAGCTTCAACGGCACCAAATGTTGTCAGATTGAATACCGATGTGAGCGGTTGTGAAATATTATCGATACGTCCGCCTAAATCCAATGATACATTCAAATATTCATTGACATCAATATCAAGATTAGAACGTAAGTTCCAACGATTCAACATGTGTGTCGTATTATAATCTTTGTTATAATTGGTCCATTTGTCATTCCACATACCTTCCTGACGGAGATAAGAAAATGATACGTAGTAGCGTGCACGGTCGTTACCTCCGTTAATCTGTAAGTTTGTTTTGTACATAGGAGCTGTTTCGCGATACAATTCATCAAACCAATTGGTATTGAAGTATTTGTACTGGTCCATTCCGGTCAACTGTTCTCCTTCGCACACACGACGGTACATTTCTATTTGTTCATCGGTATACATGGGTTGTAATCCGTCAAGATAACGTACGCGATTACGTGTTAGTGCCATGTTATATGAGTTCTGGTTTTCCATTTTGTTACTTAACATTTGGAATCCGACCTCTTGAGTAAAATCAACGTTTGTTTTACCAGCTTCTCCACGTTTAGTAGTGACAATGATGGCACCATTGGCTCCTCGCATACCATAAATAGCAGTTGCCGCAGCATCTTTCAGAATTGTAATGTTTTCGATGGGGAATGCATCTAGAAATGAAAGGTCGCGTTCAACGTTGTCTACCATTACCAGCGGAGCACGGGCACCACTGTTCATTGTACGAATACCGCGGATATACATAGCACTTTCTGTCCATCCCGGTTCAGATGACCATTCGTAAGTTTCTACACCATTAACTGTAGAAGTAAACGCATTCTGTAATACAGTAATAGGATGTTTTTGTAGTTCTTCTCCTGTAACAACCGAAGTTGCTTCTGTCATGATTTTACGTGTTTTGCGTCCGAACGGAACAGGCATAGTATGCAAATATTCATCAAGGTCTTCTTGAATTTCAATGTTGAAGTTTTCATTAAATTCTGCTGGAACCTGTACGTTTTTATATCCGACACAACTTACGCATATTTCATCAGTTGGCTTTACATTATTTAAGCTGAAATAGCCATCAGCGTCAGAAAGAACGATTCGACTTTCTTCTGCTACATTGATGACGGCACCAGCTACGGGCTTACCTTCTGTGTCTACAATACGGCCTTTTAATATTTGCGAGTTTTGCGCATATACGTTGGCTGCTGCAAACAATAATGTTGCCGTCAGCAGTGTTTTGCCTGCTTTGGCTGTTTTGGTTATAATATGATTAACTTTGTTCATATTCTTATCAGATTAAGATTAATTCCACCCCGGATTATTCTCTATTCCTGTTTTCCAGTATTCGGTTTCTGGAATTGGATAAAGGTACATCTTCTCTTCGAATACACGCTTTTGGGTTACTTTACGTGTGATAGTACCGTCGCTTGCTACATCAATTCCGATGATGTCGCGTCCTAAAGCTTGTTCGGCTACTCCCCAGCGGCGTACATCCCAGAACCGATGTTCTTCGAATGCTAACTCGATTGTCCGTTCTTTGTGGATGAAGTTACGCATAGCATCTTTTGTTTTTAGATCAGCACGGTCGGCCACATTACCTGTAATGCCAGCACGATGACGGATCTGGTCAAGAAGGTTACATACTTCTTCGGTAGGACCCTCTACTTCGTTTAAGGCTTCTGCACGATTCAGTAGAATTTCTGCATATCGAATGTAAGTCCATAGACGGCGTGAGTTTCCACCATGCTCGTTGCTTAAAATCGTTTCAGGTATCAACTTGCGTACATAATAACCTGTTTGAGTTGCGTTGGCATTTCCTATCGGATTATCTCGTTGTCCGCGTACTACATTGATGACTCCGTTGCCCCAAGTTACTCCATTATATAGAATAGTCGCTTCCAGACGTTTGTCGCGGTTCTCCCACATGTGGGCATCACTATAGCCACTGGCTTCGTTAACGTCAGGAGTTGTTCCGTGATAAACGGGTGCACCTGTTTCATCGTATTCGGTGAATGGAGATGAACCGTCTATCATATCGTACATGTCAACTAGATTCTGCGAAGGGCATAAACCTCCATTTCCACCTTCTCCAACTGGAGTGTCATTAGCGATACCGCTCCAACCGATTGTTCCGTCATTACGATAGAAAATCATTTCTGTATTGTTTTCGGTATAAGGGGTCAGTAACCAAGCGTTGGTCAATGCTGCTTTGGGATCGGATTCATTGGTTATTAAAGCATAATTGCTTCCATAATCATTGATGAAACTTTGAGCTGCATCGGCTGCTTGCTGCCAGGTTATGCCAGACTCATTACTATAACGTGGACTTGCCATGTAGAGCATGATATGGCTATACAGTGCACGTGCTACGGGTTGCATAATACGTCCTCCGTAAGTGCTTTCGGTATTGTAAGTCATTAAGCCTTTTTCGCATTCCTGAAGTTCTTTAAGTACAAAGTCTATCACATATTCTTTTAAAGATGGCCGTTCTGTATAATCGCTTAATAGATCTCCGTCTGGATCAAGAACAGTAGTTACCAAAGGAATAGGGCCATAACGCAGGAAAAGTTCCCAATAGAAATAAGCGCGGAAGAAACGTGCTTCTGAGATGTATTGTGTCTTTTGTCTCTGGTAGTTTTCTTCACTTAAATCGGTATCTTTAGGTACGTTTTCAATACGTTCAAGTATCATGTTGCATTTACGGATAGCACGATAGTAATGTTCCCAAGTATCGGTCAGCTCTGCTGCGCCTCCGCTTCCATAGTAATTCCCAATGTTGAAAGTGGTACGTACTCCTCCGCTGGCATAACTGGTATGTCCCAGATCGGTTGCAGCATCGAGCCATGAATTGTTGATGCGAAGTGCACCATGACGCAGGAAGTTATATGTATCAAAATGGAATTGCTCCATCAGACCCCAATCGCTGAATACTTCGTCTCCTGTCAGCTCACCACTGGGTTGTTTATCCAGAAAGTCGCCAAACATTTCTTCACAAGAAGTCAGCGTAGTAGAAGCGATGGACAATGTGAATAGACTGTATAATAATGTTTTCTTCATAATATTTCTGTTAGAAATTAATGTTTACACCAAAGTTTACGGTTTTCATGATAGGATAACGGTTCGAACCATTACTTTCGGGGTCTGTCAATCCGTCCAGATGATCCCATGTTACCAGATTGTTTGCATTGACATAAAGGCGACAATTACTCATGCCTACTACTTTAATCCATTCTTTGGGTAAAGTATAACTCAGTTCGATGTTTTTCAAACGGACAAATGCACCGTTTTTCAAGAAAAATGAATTCTGTCGCTGGTTGTGATCGCCATAGCTGTCGTAATGGAGGAGGGGGTATTTGGCATTGGCCAAGTTGTATTCCTCGCTTTGTGCCGGGTCCCAACGTTGCAGATGGTGTTCTTTCACTTTACCTCCGTTAACAAATGCATACATGGCTTCAGCATCGTAGTAACGGCTTACTTTGTTGACACCTTGGAACATGATGCTGAATCCCCAGCCTTTATAGTTGGCACCTAAAGTCAGGGCAAACATGTTCTCGGGCACATCACTATAGCCGATAAAGGTTTCATCACGTTCGTCAATGAAGCCGTCATTGTTCATGTCGCGGTACTTCAAGTCGCCGACTTTGACATTGCCGAATGTAGAAGTCGGTAATTGTCCTCCGTCGATATCGGCTTGTGTTACAAATCCGTCGCAAACCAAGCCATAGTACTGACCGATGGGGTGTCCTTCCTGCTTGCGGTATTCAGTCATCAGTGCCGGTTCGTCTTTCGAAGTGATTTCATTTTTGGCATGCGAGAAGGTGAAGCCGACGGTATAATCAAAATCTTTGCCGATTGTATTGTGGTGTTTCAGCTCAATTTCATAACCCTTATTGGTTGTTTTTCCGAGGTTTCCTGCAGCCATGTTTACTCCTACCCATTCAGGGCGAGTCTGATAGGTGGTCAAGATATCGTTACGTTTTTCGTAGAAGACATCTACATTACCATTGAGTAAACCATTGAACAAACCGAACTCGATACCGAGGTTGTATTTGTGGGCGCGTTCCCAAGTTACTCTGTAGTTGGGGTATTGTGCCTCGTAAATACCTGTCTGACCACTTGTGCCGAAGGTATAGTCGTTGTTTATCTGATCCCAAGCCTCTTCGTAAAGGAAGCGTTGAACCACGCCGTTTACGCTATAGATGTCGTTACCTACCTGACCGTAGCTGGCGCGGATTTTCAGGTTGTTCAGCCAGTTGCTGTACTTTTCCATGAAGCTTTCGTTGCTGACGCGCCATCCCACTGAGAATGCGGGGAAGAAGCCGAAGCGTCGGCCTTTCATGAAGTTTTCGGAGCCGTTGTAGCCGAAGTTGACTTCGGCCAGATAGCGGTCGTCGTAAGCGTAGGTGGCACGTCCTACCAATCCTTGGTAGCGACGGGCAAGTTCGTCGTTTACGCGGTGGTCGTTCTGGTTGTACAATACCATACCGGTTACATCGTGTCTGCCGAACGTACGGGCATAGTTCACTTGGGCTTCCATGTAGAGTTTGTAGTAAGCGGCATGTGATTGAGAACCTGCCAGCTCACCGTCCGAGTTGAAGCGATTCCACGATTTCAATTCACTAGGATTGCTGGTATCTGTCAGCTGGTATGTGGCGAAACTCTTGCTGTAAAGTTTACGATTATACGAGTCGTAGTCGAACGAAAGCATCCCCTTGACACTTAAGCCAGGTGTCAGCCAATCCATCTTGTAGTCGGCGATGAAGTTGGTCTCGTTGATCGTATTGGTCGCACGGTAGAAGCCGGCTTCTGCCAGACGGCCTACGATGTTGTTCTGATATTGTGAAGTACCACCATAAATGGTCTCAGTCTTTTCGCCGTTCTGTACTTGGGCTGATACTGGGAAGAGCCAACCGGGAGTATGGTTCATTTCATAGAAGATTTCGCTATAGCCGCTCGATTCGTTTGAGTTGGGGCCTCCACGCTCTTCGAAACGAGTACCGAAGTTAACAGATACGGTCAAATCCTTGATCAGGAAAAAGTCCATATTAGCACGGAAGGCATAACGACGGAAGCTGGGACTTGAAGAGTTCCCATAGGCATCATTGCTTAAGTCTTTCACCAATCCTTGCTGGTCGTAGAGTTCGGCAGAGGCATAGTAACGCATACGTTTTGTACCACCACGCACACTGACGTTGTAGCGTTGGGCAGGAGCTGTGCTGTTCAATACTTCGTCATACCAGTCTACATTGGGGTAGAGCATGGCATCTACTCCGGTCAGTTCTCCGGCTACAGAGCGGCGGAACATTTCAATATCGGAAGCACTGTATTGCGAAGGAAGTCCGTCGTTGGCCAATGCTTCTTCGAGCAACATCACAGACTGATAAGAGTCCAGATACGTGTCTGTGCGGGTAGGGCTTTGGATTTGCCAGTTGGCTGTTAGGCTGACTTCGGGCTTTTGCTCTTTACCGCGTTTGGTGGTAATCAGCATAACGCCGTTTGCACCACGCACACCATAAACGGCCGTAGCCGAGGCGTCTTTCAATACAGAGATGGTCTCGATGTCATCGGGGGCAATTTGTGAGAACTCACGTTCTACTCCGTCGACCAACACCAGCGGTTGGGCATCGCCAGCGAAGGTTGCACGACCACGGATGTAAATTTGTGTGTCGTCCGAACCGGGTGCACCCGAGGTCTGCGAGGTGATCACACCTGCGATTTTACCAGAGATGGCTTGCGATACGTTGGCTGCGGGCGATTGCAACAGTTCCTTGTTTGAAACTTGCGAGATGGCGCCCACGAC
>NZ_FR883034.1:92420-106432 GCF_000435115.1 Bacteroides sp. CAG:633
CGTAACCTACTACAACGACTTCTTCCAGCATCTCGCTGTCTTCTTTCAGGGTGATGTTGAAAGATGTTTTTCCTTTTACGGGAACCTCCTGTGTGGTGTAGCCTACATAGCTGATTTGCAATACGGCATTTTCGTTGACGGTCAGTATGAATTTACCGTCCAGGTCCGTAATTGTTCCGTTCGTGGTTCCTTTTTCCAGTACGCTGGCGCCGATGACGGTTTCACCTGTTCCGTCGGTTACGACACCACTAACTTGCTTGGTTTGTGCCCAAGCATTCATTCCTGCCAATAATAGAATTATTATCGGTAATAACCGTTGAAGCTTTGCGCTCAACGCCTTATTCACTTTTATTCGATAGTGTTTCATACAGATTTAAGTATTATATTATTGCACAACGTCACTTGCATAGGGGAAATAGCCTACGGTACAGATGTCAAGACTTGCTCCTTCGGCAGTGAGGAATACTCCTACTTCGTCGGTCGAGATTCCTGTATGGCTGTATGTGTAGGGAGTCAGTACGCTGCCCGAAGCTGTTCTTATGATGGTGTTCATAGACAGATTGGTATTGTTGCGGTTGACGAACAAACGTACATAGGCTCCTTGCATATCGTTTTTGAAGGTATCCCAATTGAATCCATGGCTGATGTTGTCGCCCGAATAGTTGGCATCGCCCCAGCCGTAGGCATCGGCGCGCAGTACGAAGTATTCGGCATAGCCGGCACCGTTCAGAGGTACACCGTTGGTGGTTACCAGTATCCAGTTATTCCAATTTTTTTGTCCGTTGGTGCTGTTGGTGAAGATGATGCCGAACGGATATTCATTGTTGCCTTTGATGACGTAGTTGTCGGAGAATACACTCCACCAGCCGGCACTGCAATCTTCGGGACCAACCAGATAGCTGCCCGGCGTGAAGCTTTCGCCATCGGCATATACTTGTTCGGCATCGAGCTTGATGTAGTTCTTTTCGCCTGTGATGAATGCGCCTACCGTCTCTTCCAACTCGCCTGTGTAGCTGAAGTTGTATGTATAGGTCTGTCCGCTGGCACCTGTTACAACGGCTGCCATGTTGACGGTATTCTCGTTGCGTGTCAGGGTGACATCGACGTAAGCACCGTTCATTTCGGAGGTGAAGTTGTCCCAGTTGAAGGTGCTGTTGATTTGTGTGCCGTCGTAGTGGGCGTCTCCCCAGCCGTAGGCATCGCCTCGGAGTACGAAGTGTTCGGCATAGCCCGATTCGCCAAAGGCTTTTCCGTTGGTCAGCACGATGACCCAGTTGTTATAATTGGCGGCCATGTCAGTGTAGTTGTAGAAGCCGAAGTGAGCCGATGTCTTGAATTTGACTAACTTGGTTTGTACGGCAAAGAATCCGTCGGTGAAGTCTTCGCTTCCGCTGATGATCCAGTTATGATAGTCGGCTTCTCCTCCACTAGGCACAGCTTGTTCGCTACTGCCAATCTGATTGCGGTAGATTTTGATGTCGTCGATCCAAAATTCGGGCAGGGCTTCGTCTTCGGTACCGGCTCCTTCACCTATATACATATAGGCGCAGCTGGCCATGAACTGAACGATTTTGCTGAAGTCGAAATTGGTGACTGTTTCGTTGACACGCTGTTTGCCGTCGACAAATACATTGTATCCGTCGTTGCGTACGGTGAGGGCAACGTAATGCCATTCGTCGGCTCCGTCCAGCATACCTGTTTCCACATTTTCGGGGTTGAGGGCTTCGTATTCACCATCTACTCCGTCGTACGACAGCCAGCCGTTGGCTGTGAAAAACAGTTTTTGGGTAGCATTCTCGTTTTGGAAAGAGAACAGGGCGCTTGTCAGATCGTTTTCTTTTGTCTCGCCTGTTTCTTCATCGACAATCAGGGGTTGTTTGACCCAGAAGGTGAGTGAAACTCCGTTTTGAGCTTTGTAGCTGGTCATCGGATTGAAGATGCGCGCATAACCTCCGGGCAGGTGCAGTACTTTGCCACGTGCTTCGTCGTCTTTTACTACTTCGGGCACTTCGCCGTTGGGATAGGCGTAATAATCCATGCTTGTCGGATCGAATGCGTCATCCTCGAAGGTGATGTTGACTACTTGTTCTAATTCCGGATAAGTGTCGTTACCTGCGGGTGGGTCTGCTTTTCCCCACTCTTCACAAGCTCCGAATGAAAAAACCGTAAATGCCGCCAATAGGATGGACGGCCACTTTCTTGCCTTTTTCATAATATCGAATTAATAGTTAAACAATAAATGATACTTTTTACGTGTTGCAAATGTATAGATAGATGTAAATATTGAGGTGGACAAATGGACTTGATAGGTGGACAAACGGACAATCAATGTAAAAACTACACTAATTGTATCGGTGAGTAGAAAGGTTATTGTATTGTAAATGTGATAGTTTTGTAAGAATTGTGTGTAGGAATGTGGTGTGCAGAATGGTGCGCCCATCTATTTGTTTTACGTACTTAAAAGGGATGCTTTGCGAGCGCTCACGAAGGACGCAAGTGTGGCTCACGAAGGACACAAGTGCGGCTCATGAGCCATGCAAGCGTGGCTCGTACGGGGGAGTAGAGGAGGGGGACTGGGCTTTACTCCTTAGGCTTCTTTGTTCAGCAGTTCGCGGGGAGTGATGTTGAACTCCTTGGTGAAGCAGCGGGTAAAATATTTCGGATCGTTGAAGCCGACTTCGTAGGCTATCTCGGAGATGCTGGTGTCTTTCTGCCCGCGATGCTTCAGGAGGAGGTCGCGTGCCAGATTCAGTCGATAGTTACGGATGAACTGGCCTGCTGATTGTCCTACGAGGCTTTGCAGTTTCTGATTCAGCATGGTCTTGCTGACGCCTACTGCTTCGCAGAAGTTGGCGACTTCGAATTCGGGGTTCTTGTAGTTTTCCTTCATTACATCCATAACGTGGTTCAGGAATTTTTTATCGCCCGACTTTTCGTCGATGTTCAGTTCGTCCACTTGCATATTCAGGGCGAACTTCCGCTGATAGCGTTTGCGGTTCTCCAGTATGTTTTCGATGCGTGCCAGCAGCAAGGTGTCGTCGAAAGGCTTCAGCAGATAGTCGTCCACACCGACACGGTAGCTTTCGATGCGCGATTCCTGTGAGGTTTTAGCCGTAAGCATCAGGAAGGGGATGTGCGAGATGGCGATGTTGGCCTTTACCCTTCTCGACAGTTCAAGGCCATCCATGCCTGGCATCATCAGGTCGCTGATGATGAAGTCGACGGGGTGGGCATTGAGCACTTCCAAGGCTTCGATACCGTTGGCTGCTTCGTTCACGTGGTATTTATCGCGTAGAATAGACCGGATGTAGGCTCGTATGTCGGCATTGTCTTCTACGACCAGTATGTGCAGCTCCTTCTTGGTTTCGCTTGCGTTTTCGGACTTGGCAACTGCCTCGGCTGACGGAGTAGAGGGAATAGCTACATGGGCTATCGCATCTTCTTGTCCGATGGGCAGCAGAATGCGGAACGAGCAGCCGGCGGTGTGGTTGTTGCAGGCATGTATGTCGCCGTCGAGCATCTGTATGATGCGCTTGCACAGGTAGAGGCCGATGCCGCTTCCAGTCTGTCCGTACATGGGGTATTTGTTTTGCCCTTTCGACTGATAGAAGCGGTTGAATATCTTGTCGATGTCTTCGGTCGGGATGCCTCCGCCTGTATCGCTGACACAGATGTAGAGGGTGGCTTCGCGCTGGTCGGTGGGTGGCAGTTGGGCGATGTAGAGGGCGATGCGTCCGCCGTCGGGGGTGAACTTGATGGCGTTGCTCAGCAGATTGGTCAGCACTTTGTGCATGGCTTCTTCGTCGTACGTAAATTCGGGCGAGGGCAGGCGGTAGTAATGCTTCAGGCTGATGTTGCGCCCTTTGGCAAAGACTTCGAAGGGGGTGATGAGTTCGTCGGCAAACTTCTGGAAGTTGTGCCGGCTCTTCACGATTTCGAGTTTGCCCGATTCTACCTTGCGGAAGTCCATCAGCTGGTTGACGAGCGAGAGCAGGTATTTCGAATTGCGTTCTACGAAGTGCAGTTGCTCGATGACCTGCGGGTTGTAGCTCAGCTTCAGTGCCCGTTCTATGGGGCCGATGATGAGCGTGATGGGAGTACGGAACTCGTGGGTGATGTTGGTGAAGAAAGCTATCTTGTCCAGTGTGAGTTCTTGTATTTTGCGTGCCATTTTAGCCAGCTGTGTTTTCTGGCGGGTGATTTTTTCGTTTTGCTCTTTCAGCATCAGGTTCTGTCGTGAAAGTTCTTCAGTCTGCTGTTCCAGCAGTTCTTTTTGTTTGTTCAGTTCGCGGGTGCGCTGTTCTACTTTCTGGTGGAGCAGTTCGCGCTGCTTGACGAAGTTGCGGATGCGCCATTGGTAGAATTGCCAAGTCAATATCAGGGCTATGACAGTCATCAGCAGTACGAACCAAGGCTGTTTGTAGAAGTAGGGTTTGATGATGATTTTCAGTTCGGTCAGATTTTCCTGGCTGTTTGCATCGTCGGGGCAATACTTCACTTGCAGGGTGTAGGTGCCTGGCGAGAGGTTGGGGTAGCTGGCAAAGCGGCGGTCGCAGGGCACTTTGATCCACTTCGAGTCGAAGCCCACGAGGCGATATGCGTAGGTGGCTGTATGTTCGGACTCGAAGTTCAGGGCCGAGAACTCCAGCGAGAAGGATTTCTGTTTCTCGTGTATTTCGATTTCACGGGTCACGGCGATGTCTTGTGGCAGTTGTTCGCTGCCCGCATAGATTTCTTCATTGCCTACCAGCAGGCGTGTGAACCTTACTTGTGAGGGCTGTTCGGGCACCGTCGGCAGGTCGTATTTGATAGAGGTCAGTCCTTTCAGATGGCCGAAGTACAGTTCGCCCTCGGTCGAATTGCAGGCGGCATTCCAATAGAATTGGGTGTCGGCCAGTCCGTCTTGTCGGGTGTAGTTGGTGATGTGGCCTGTGTTGGGGTGCAGTCTTGATATGCCGTTGTAAGTAGCTATCCATAGCAGCCCTTTGTCGTCTTCGAGTATTCCTCGGACGCTGTTGTTGGCCAGTCCGTGTTGAGTGGTGTAGGCGGTAAAGGTTTCGTTGCCTTGTTCGTCGGTGCTTCGCCGATAGATGCCGTTGCCGTTGCTGCCCAGCCATAGCGTGCCGTCTTTGGCCTGATACATACAGGTGATTTTCTCCACTTGTCTGGAGGTGGGGGTGTCCAGTTTGTACTTCAGATGGCGGTATTCGAAGTAGGTGTTGTCGTCCGATTGCGGGCGTGTGTGCAAGTCGATGATGTAGACGCCGTCCATGCACCCCATCCACAGGTGTCCTTCCTTATCGACGAGCGATCCGATGCAACCGCGTATGTTGGCGTTTACCTGTTCGGGCAGGGGCAGGATGAACTTGCTTTGTTGCAGGTCGTAGAAGTAGATGCCCTGGTTGGTGCCTATCCACATGCCGTTGTTGATGGAGTCGTACGTCAGTGCGCCGATGAAGCTACCGGGATATTTGTTGTCGTCGGAAGGTGAGAAGATGGTCATCAGTACATGGCGTGGATTTTTCTGGTCGAGCAGGTTGATGCCTCCTCCCCAGGTTCCTACCCACAGGCGACCTTGTGGATCGGTGGTGATGGCGCTGACCGAGTTGTGGCTCAGTATGCCGTCTTCGTGCGTATAGTGTGTGAAGCTGTCGCTTCCTTTTTCTTTTCTGTTCAGTCCGCCTTCTACGGTTCCAACCCACAGGGTACCTTCGCGGTCTTCGTAGATGGCGTTTACGGGGTTATGCGACAGGGTATGACTGTTTTGCGGGTCGTGGCGATAGTTTTGTATAGACAGGCGCTTGGTGGTAAACTTATTGATACCTCCGTTGTCGGTGCCTATCCAGATGTGGTTGCCTTCGACAGTGATGCAGTTGACGAAGTTGCTGTTCAGCAGGTTGCTGCCAGTGTGCGAGTATTCGTTTTCGATTCGTTCGAAGTTGTCTTTGATGGGGTTGTAGACGTTGAGGCCTTTCAGACTACCGATGATGAGCTGCTTGTCGCTGGTGATGGCCAGATCGGTCAGGTAGTTTTGCGATAGTGAGTAGGGGTCGTGTGGCTGGTGTTGGTAATGCTTCACGATGTTCTCTTTCTTGTTGTATCGGTACAGTCCGTAGTTGGTCGTTATCCAAAGTTCGTTTTCCTTGATGATGAAGTCGTTGAAGTATGTATCGGCCTTGAAGGAGAAGCTGCCTGTGATGGGGTTGGCGGTGAGCTTGCCTTGGGTGTCCATGCTTACTTTGTACAGTTTTCCGTTGAGGCCCATCCATATTTTTCCGTCGGCGTCGAAATCGCACAGGATGGCTGCATCGCGGAAGGAGCTGTTGGTTTGCAGTGAGCATACGTTGCGTATGCCTCCTTGCTCGTCCAGTTCGATGCGGTGCAGAAATTTGTCGGCATACAGCCAGATGTAGCCTTGCGTATCGTTCAGAATGTAGGAAGCGGGTTGCCATGCCAGTTCCTGATGGGGGAGACCTTTCAGCAGCGGAACGGGGCGCAACGTGTTGAGGTCGATGATGTCGGTTCCGCCTTCCGAAATCACCCATAGGCGTTGGAAGCGGTCTTCGAAGACCCTGTACACGAAATTGCTTTTCAGCGGACAGTGGGGAGTGCTAACGCTGAAGTTAACAAAACCGTAACCGTCGTATCTTGATAGGCCACCTCCTTGTGTCGAAATCCACAGAAAGCCGTGGCTGTCTTTGTAGATGTCGTCGATGAAGTTGTTGGGCAGTCCCTCGTTCATGGTGATGTACGAGATGTTGTATCGGTCGGCAAACGTTTCTTGTGCCCATGCTGAGGCGGGGCACGACAGAAACAGACTGTATAATATAATAAGGTACAGGTTGAGATTTGTTTTCATTTTTCTTGGTATTAGTGCTGGCAAAGATAATGGATTCGGCGAGATGTGAAAGTATGTGTGGCGGGCTTTTTGCCTCTGGTGGCCTATTGTCCACCTAAAAAGTTCGTTTGTCCACCTTTCGAAGTTGGGTCGGTGCGTATTTTTGCTAAAAAATAAAAATGCTGGTATTATGAGAAACCTTTTCTGCCTGACTGCAGGTTTAGCGAGTCTCTTTTTAGTGAGTTGTTCTCAGTCGGCTTTTGTACCGACTGCTTCGCCCAATCCCTGGAGCGACGATTATCATCATGTCTCTGCGATGGAGGACTACCGTCAATGGGGAACGTACAACGTTCACGACCCTTCGTGTCGGAAGATTGGCGACTATTATTATATGTACTCTACCGACGCCATCTATCGTGAAAACCGCAAGCTGGCCGAAGAAAAGGGCGTACCCTTGGGCTACATTCAGATGCGCCGTTCGAAGGACTTGGTGCATTGGGAGTTCCTCGGATGGGCATTCCCCGAGATTCCTCGCGAAGCCGTCGAGTGGGTGCACGCTCATGCGGGAGGGCAGGGGGCTACCAACATCTGGGCGCCCTACATCGTTCCGTATAAGGACAGATACCGACTTTATTTCAGCGTTTCGGCCTTCGGTCGGAAAACGTCTTATATAGGGCTGGCCGAATCGGCTTCGCCCGAAGGTCCCTGGAAGCAGATGGGATGTGTAGTCCGGACGGATGAAACGACAGCAATGAATGCCATCGACCCCAGCGTCGTGGTTGACCCTGCGAACGGAAAATGGTGGTTGCATTATGGTTCCTTCTTTGGTGGCTTGTATTGCCTGGAGTTGAATCCGTCGACCGGGCTTCCGCTGGTCGAGGGCGACAGAGGGCATCTGATAGCACGCCGCGCCAATTATCGGAAAGACAATCTGGAGGCTCCCGAAATAATCTATCACCCCGAACTGAAGCAATACTACCTCTTTACGTCGTACGACCCGCTGATGACCACCTACAACGTGCGCGTAGGCCGTTCGGACAAAGCCGAGGGACCCTTTACCGACTTCTTCGGCAAGCAGCTGAAGGATACGACCAACAACTTCCCCATACTGACGGCTCCGTATCGCTTCGACAATCATCCGGGCTGGGCGGGCACGGCGCATTGCAGCGTCTTTACGACCGGCGACGGACGATTCTTCATGGCTCATCAGGGGCGTCTTTCGCCTCACAACCTGATGATGGACTTACACGTGCGTCAGGTGTTCTTCACCGACGACGGATGGCCTGTCGTGTCGCCCGAACGCTATGCCGGCACTCAGCCTCGCCGCTTCAGGGCGGCCGACCTCGTAGGCGAGTGGGAGGTAATCCGTGTGCAGGAGCCCCTGTACGAACGTCGCCTGGAGGCTGGACAGATTCTGTGGGGCGAAGGCGAACTGAAGGAGGAAGAATGGAACCGCTCGCGCAAGTTGCAGTTTGCCAAGGGCGGAGAGCTGGCCAACGGGGCAGGTAGTTGGGCCTTTGTCGAGGACAAGCAAGGCCTTACGCTGACGCTCGACGGCGAGCCGATCGACAACCTCATCGTCTTTGCCGGCCACGACTGGGAGAACAAACAGGAAACGGTACTCTTCACTGGACTCGACGCGCGCGGACGCTCGGTGTGGGGAAAGAGGGTGAAGTGAATGAAGAACGAAGAATGAAGAACGAGAGAGGAGGAGGAAGGCTTCTATTATTCTAATTTACTTAACTGTAACTGTAATACTGTAACGCTATAACTGCGAAAAATATTTGAAAAACAAAAACTTACATTAAAAATAATAACCATGATGAAAACCAAAAGACTACTGACGACGATGGCGCTGGCCGTGGGCATGACCCTGCAGGCGCAGACGCACGAGTTTGTCATTCAGACAAAAAAAGTGGGCGCCGAGATTCAGCCCACCATGTACGGACTCTTTTTCGAGGACATCAACTATGCGGCCGACGGAGGCCTGTATGCCGAACTGGTGAAGAACCGTTCGTTCGAGTTTCCGCAACACCTGATGGGGTGGAAGAGCTTCGGCAAGGTGACGGTGAAGGACGACGGCCCCTTCGAACGCAATCCGCACTACGTACGCCTGGCTTACGCCGGACACCCGCACAAGCAGACGGGGCTCGACAACGAAGGCTTCTTCGGTATCGGCGTCAGCCGCGATGCTGAATATCGCTTCTCGGTGTGGGCACGCATCCCCGACGGCAAGGAGGCCGGAAAGATTCGCGTCGAACTGGTAGACACCAAGTCGATGGGCGAACAGCAGGCCTTTGCCACCGCCACGCTGGACATCGACTCGAAGGAGTGGAAGAAGTATCAGGTGGTGCTGAAGTCGCCCGTAACCAATCCCAAAGCCGTGCTCCGCATCTTCCTGGCATCGCCGCAGACAGTCGACCTGGAGCATATCTCGCTCTTCCCCGTCGACACCTGGAAGGGGCACGAAAACGGCTTACGTAAAGACCTGGCGCAGGCGCTCGCCGACCTGAAGCCCGGCATCTTCCGCTTCCCCGGCGGATGCATCGTCGAGGGTACCGACCTGGCCACCCGCTATAATTGGAAGAACTCGGTAGGCCCCGTCGAGAACCGTCCGCTGAACGAAAACCGCTGGCAGTACACCTTCGCCCACCGTTTCTATCCCGACTATTATCAGAGCTACGGACTGGGCTTCTACGAGTTTTTCCAGCTGTCCGAAGAGATTGGTGCCGAACCGCTGCCGGTGCTGAGCTGCGGCCTTGCCTGCCAGTTCCAGAACCCCAATGCCGACGCCCATGTGCCCGTTGGCCAGTTGCAGGACTACATACAAGATGCGCTCGACCTGATTGAGTTCGCCAACGGCGATGCGACGACCACCTGGGGCAAGCTGCGTGCCGACATGGGGCATCCCGCTCCGTTCAACCTGAAGTTCATCGGCATCGGCAACGAACAGTGGGGCAGCGAGTATCCCGAGTATCTGGAACCCTTCGTCAAAGCCATCCGCGAGGCCTATCCCGACATCAAGATTGTGGGCAGTTCGGGTCCCGACTCCGAAGGCAAGCAGTTCGACTACCTGTGGCCCGAGATGAAGCGTCTGAAAGCCGACTTGGTGGACGAACACTTCTACCGCCCCGAATCGTGGTTCCTCAGTCAGGGCGCGCGCTACGACGGCTACGACCGCAAGGGACCCAAGGTGTTTGCCGGCGAATATGCCTGCCACGGCAAGGGCAAGAAGTGGAACCACTTCCACGCCTCGCTGCTCGAAGCTGCCTTTATGACGGGGCTTGAGCGCAATGCCGACATCGTTCACATGGCTACCTATGCTCCGCTCTTTGCCCACGTCGAGGGCTGGCAGTGGCGCCCCGACCTCATCTGGTACGACAACCTGCGCTCCGTACGCTCCGTCAGCTACTACGTGCAGCAGCTCTACGGGCTGTATAAGGGTACCCACGTGCTGCCGCTGACCATGGACAAACGAGCCGTGACGGGTGCCGAAGGCCAAGACGGACTCTTTGCCAGCGCAGTGGTCGACAAGGATAAGAACCAGTACATCGTCAAGGTGGCCAACACCTCGGACAAGGCGCAGAGCATCCAGCTGACCTTCGACGGCATGAAGAAGAAAGCTGCCCTGACCGCCGGACGCTGCATCAAGCTGGCCTCGCCCGACCTGGACAAGGACAACAGCCTCGACGCTCCTTCGGCCATCGTGCCCCAGGAATCGGCGCTGACAGTCGAAGCGCAGGGCGCGCGTGTAGAAATCGAACCGAATACATTTGCTGTTTATATCTTTGAACTGTAATCTTTATGCAAATACAGAGTTTTTTTAAGGTTGTTGTTTCAATGGTAACTTTTGGGCTGGCAGCTCCTTGCGGGCTGTCGGCTCAAAAAGATACCACGTTTGTGGCCAGCGGCAATCCGCTGGTGAAGTACAAGTATACGGCCGACCCCGGCGCCATGGTTCACAACGGCAAAGTCTACATCTATGCCGGCCACGACGAATGTCCGCCCACGGCCGAACACTACTTGCTGAACGAGTGGTGCGTCTTCTCCTCGTCCGACCTGAAGACGTGGACCGAACACCCCGTCCCCCTGCGAGCCAAAGACTTCGCCTGGGCCAAGGGTGAAGCATGGGCCAGTCAGGTCATCGAGCGCGACGGCAAGTTCTACTGGTATGTGACCGTCGAGCACGCCACCATCCCCGGCAAGTCCATCGGCGTGGCCGTGTCCGACTCGCCCACGGGTCCCTTCGTCGACGCCCGCGGCTCGGCCTTGATAACCAACGACATGACTACCGAGCGCAGCAAAAGCTACTGGGACGACATCGACCCCACCGTCTTCATCGACGACGACGGACAGGCCTACCTGTATTGGGGCAACACTCAGTGCTACTACGCCAAGCTGAAGAAGAATATGACCGAGCTGGACGGCCCCATCGTGCCCGTCGACCTGCCTCGCTTCACCGAAGCCCCCTGGCTGCACAAGCGTGGCGACTGGTACTACCTGTCGTATGCCTCGGAGTTCCCCGAGAAAATCTGCTACGCCATGAGCCGCAGCATCACCGGCCCGTGGGAGTACAAGGGCGTCCTGAACGAGCTGGCCGGCAACTCCAACACCAACCATCAGGCCATCATCGAGTTTGGCGGCCAGTGGTATTTCATCTACCACAACGGCGCCATCAACCCCACGGGTGGCAGCTTCCGCCGTTCGGTGTGCATCGACCGCCTCTACTACAACGAGGACGGCACCCTGAAGCGTGTGCAGATGACGACCGAAGGCATCTGGTAAGAAACAAGCCGTAAGCGAAAAAGACCGGTATCGGAAAAGCGAAAAAAAGACTGCCGCAGGCGATCGGAAATGGGTCGCCCGTGGGCAGTCTTTCTTTTTTTGAAAAAAACTAACTGTAATCTGTAATACTGTAACGCGGAAGTCGGGGTCGGGGAGAGGAAAGTGGGGGAGGTAACCGTAGCCTTCCCTCTTTTTTTCTTCTTTTTTTACATTGTACAACTAATTACTCCGAACGTCGTGCTAATAGCCGTCAGAATCTTGATTAAGGTCTGAATGAACATTTTTCCAAATAGATTTCTTGTTTATAGCAGTTTTGAGTGTTTTAATGGTAGTTGACTCAGTAACTTGTCTTTTTGTCCTTCTTTTGTCAGAATAGGGATACAGGCAAATTAATAGAAAGTTATAAAAGTTTATATTTGGCGTGAAATTTATTAGTAAAATAGAAGATTAATGATGATAAAACTAATTTGTTGGAAGTTAGTGCGTAAGAGGAATTTATATATACGCCTTTTTATCTTTGTAAATTCTCTGTTTTTTATTTCAGAGTTGGTTTATGCATACTATAATTGTGTAACACTTCATTTTGGGAAATTTAATAGCATAATCATTTTATTGTAAATAGTTGGCTGCACTGTTTCTTAAACAATAATAGTTACAACTGTGGTAATTACAGTACTTACAAGTATATATTAAACATAAGAAAATGATACTGACCGGGATCAGGGTGAGCTGACGCTAAAAAAGATGTAGGAAGAAAGCCTCACGGTTTCCTTCCTACTTTTAACCAATTGATTATTTAATTATGAAAAACACGAGTCTTTCAACCCGCTTTTTTTTATTCCAAGCGTCTTGCGCCGTCGCTGATCACTACGTCGTAGATCTTCGGGCTACGGCCAAACTTGTTCTTGAAGTCTTCTTTTGCTTTGTTGATGAATGTAGAATACAGTTCTTCCTTCACCAGGTTGATGGTGCATCCGCCAAATCCGCCACCCATGACGCGCGATCCGGTTACACCGCAGTCGAATGCCAAGTCGTTCAGGAAGTCGAGCTCTTCGCAGCTTACTTCGTACAGCTTGCTCATGCCGTGGTGAGTTTCGTACATCTTCTGGCCAACGGTTTCGTAGTCGCCTCTTTCCAGAGCGTCGCAAACGTCGAGCACGCGTTGGATTTCTTCGATGACGTATTCGGCACGCATGTAGTCTTCTTCGCTGACTTCGGCTTTGACTTCGTTCAGCATTTCCATCGTGCAGTCGCGCAGGAACTCAACGTGCGGATGCTTCTTCTGAACAGCAGCCACAACGGCTTCGCAGCTCTGACGGCGCTTGTTGTAGGCCGACGATGCCAGTTCGTGCTTCACCACCGAGTCAACCAACACCAGGCGATAGCCTTGCGGGTCGAAGGGGAAGTACTGGTATTCGAGCGAACGGCAGTCGAGGCGGATCAGATGGCCTTTCTTGCCAAATACGGAAGCAAACTGGTCCATGATACCGCAGTTCACGCCGCAGTAGTTGTGCTCGGTAGCCTGTCCTACCTTGGCCAGCTCGAACTTGTCGATCTTGTTGTCGCCGAAGAGGTCGTTCAGGGCATAAGCATACGTGCTTTCGAGGGCGGCCGATGAAGACATGCCGGCACCCAGGGGAACGTCGCCAGCAAAAGCAGTGTTGAAGCCTTTTACTTCTACACCACGCTTGATCATTTCGCGGCAAACGCCGAAGATATATCTTGCCCAGCTTGCACGAGGAGCGTCAGCCTCTTCCAAACCAAATTCTACATAATCTTTCAGGTCGATGGAGTAAGCCTTCACGATGTTGGTTCCGTTTGGCTTGATTTCGGCTATCATGCCTTTATCGATTGCTCCAGGGAATACAAAACCGCCGTTGTAGTCGGTATGTTCGCCGATAAGATTAATGCGACCCGGAGAAGCGTAAACTGCTCCTGTTGTTCCATCAAAATGCTTGATGAAACGGCTTCTTACGTATTCTATATCCATAATACTAATATTTTTAATAAGGTGAATAATTAAAATTACCTATATGTGTTTTTCTCTTCTTCTATTATTCTACTGGAATGTTCTTGTTGACGTTCTTGCATCCTACCAGGCCGTAGTACAGCAGATAGGCCAGACCGGCGATGATGAGCCAGTAGCTTGCCATGTAGCCTACGCCGTCGGCGATAGCGTTCTGGATGAGCGGCAGGATACCGCCACCTACTACCATCATCATGAAGATGCCCGATGCCTGTGCGGTGTACTTGCCCAGTCCTTCAACAGCCAGGTTGAAGATACCGCCCCACATGACCGATGTGCAGAGTCCGCACAATACCAGCAGGAAGGCGCTCAGGGGTACCTTCGGAGTGGCCAGCGAGCCTACCATTTCTTCGGGAGCCATAG
>NZ_FR883034.1:106443-110095 GCF_000435115.1 Bacteroides sp. CAG:633
CGGGAGCCATAGCGGCTTCTTCCTTCAGTGCTTCGGCATACGACGAGAGGTCGACCGATGCGGGGTTGGCGATGAAGGCAGAGATCTGGTCGGCAGGAACACCGGCGTTGGTCAGGATTTCGGTAGTTTTGGCTACGGGGTCGTAAACGATCTTGGGCACATCGATACCGATGTTCTTGGGCAAGAACATGGCGATGACGATGAGTACGATGGCTGTGGCCGAAACGACAATCAGCTGAGTGCGGGTAGACACCTTACCGCTGATGGCGCTACTGGCCGAACGTCCGACAAGCATCAGCAGCCAGTAGATGGCAGCGATGGCTCCACCGATGGCAGCACCGTTGATGAGGATGCCGGCTCCCTTGCTCGAAGCGTCGGCCAGGTAGAAGTTGAGCGTGCCGGGGATACCGATTTCGATACCTACATAGATGAAGATACCGATAACGCCCAATACGGTGTGGCGGAAGCTCCAGGGGCTGTATTCGAATTTTTCCTTCTGTGCGCCGCCTTTTCTGAGGTGGGGCTCAGGGATGGATACGAACGAAATGATGATGAAGGCAG
The DNA here is from genome assembly GCF_000435115.1 of Bacteroides sp. CAG:633. Lineage (NCBI taxonomy): Bacteria > Pseudomonadati > Bacteroidota > Bacteroidia > Bacteroidales > Bacteroidaceae > Bacteroides > Bacteroides sp. CAG:633. Next base: position 107,005 of record NZ_FR883034.1, read on the forward strand.
CTACGAATACGGCCATCGCGATGAACAGCAGCGGGGCTACGTCGGACATGGCGGTTTTCGAAGTTACTGTGCCGATCAGGGCGCCTACGAAGAGCGGAGTCAGTGTGCCCGACAGTGAGTTCAGCGCACCACCTGTCTGAATCAGCTGGTTACCCTTGTTGCCGCCGCCTCCGAGAAGGTTCAGCATGGGGTTCACCACGGTGTTGAGCATACATACGCAGAAACCGCAGACGAAGGCTCCGAGCAGGTAGATGATGAAGTTGAGCTTGATGGCGTATTCGCCCAGCGAGAAGACGTCGACATTGGCGCCTACGAGGCTAGACAGATACTGGATGAAGAGGCCGATGAAGCCGACAGCCATCGCGATGAGGGCGGTCTTCTTGTAGCCGATTTTGACAAGCATGTTACCAGCCGGGATACCCATGAAGAGGTAGGCCAGGAAGTTCATCATGTTACCCATCATACCCAGTGTGTTGGCACCGGCATATTGATTTTTCCATATCGTACCGAAGGGTGCGGCAAGATTGGTTACGAAAGAGATCATCGCAAAAATAAAGAACATGGTAATAATTGCGACGAGATTACCGTTCTGTTTTTGTTGTGTCATGGTTTTTTGAAAAAGTTAGGAGTTTATAATTATATTAAGTTAGTTTCAAAACATGGTTGGTCACGATTCTGTTACCCCAAACTTGTAAACGGTAATTTGCTGGTATTCATCGCCCGGCAGCAATACGCACGAGGGGAAGTGCGGCTTGTTGGGGGTGTCGGGGAAGCATTGTGCTTCGAAGCAGACTGCGCTTCGGGCAGGGAAGGTAGCGCCATGTGCGCCTGCAAATCCGCCCAGCCAGTTGCCAGTGTACACCTGTACGCCGTTTTCGGTCGTATATACTTCCATGGTTCGTCCACTTTCAGGCTCGGTGCAGGTGGCTGCCAGGCTCAATTCGCCCGCCTCGGTCTTGTTAAGCACATAGCAGTGGTCGTAGCCAGTGCCGTTGATCAGCTGCTGGAATGGCTCGTCGATGCGTTCGCCAATGGTATGCGGTGTGCGGAAGTCCATCGGAGTGCCTTCTACCTTGCTGATTTCGCCCGTCGGGATGGATACCTCGTCGATGGGGACGTAGAAGTCGGCGTTGATGGTAACAATGTTGTTCAGAACGGTAGGAGTGGGGTTGGCTATGCCGGCCAGGTTGAAGAAGCCGTGGTTGGTCAGGTTGACTACCGTAGCCTTGTCGGTAGTGGCTCTGTATTCGATTACCAGAGCGTTTGCTTCGTTCTCCAGGCGATAGGTCATTTCTACTTTCAGGTTGCCGGGGAAGCCTTCTTCGCCGTCGGCCGATGTGTAGTTGAAGATGACGGTTGTCGGATCGGGTTGTACAGCATCCCATACGCGTGTGTGGAAGCCTGTGGGACCACCGTGCAGGGAGTTGGGTCCGTTGTTGATGGCCAGCTGGTGTTTTTCGCCATACAGGGTGAACTCTCCTTTGGCAATTCGGTTGCCGTATCGTCCGATGGTGGTGTTCAGGAAGGGTTCGGGACTGTGGATGACGCTTTCAATATTGTCGTGTCCTAAAACGACGTTGGCATACTGTCCCTTTTTGTCGGGAACCATGATAGAAAGGATGGCGCATCCGTAATTGGTTACTGCAACTTCCATTCCTAATGCATTCTTAAGGATAAACAGATCTGTCTTTTTACTATCTATTTCCTTTTGAAAGTCCTTTCTGTCCAATCCGGACAAATTGCTTTCTGTTGGGGTAGTGTTTATCATAAACGTGGTATTAATTAAATTTCTTGCAAATAAAAAGAAATTCTTTTGTATACCCAAGTAATTGGAATGAAATGTGGAAAACATTTTAGGAAAGTTTAGCGTTTTGCGTCCTTGAATCGAATGAATATTTTTTGTATGTTTGCCGCCATAATTTAAAAATACTTATGTTTTTATTGAACATTTAACGAAAAACAACGAATGTATCCTCTAAAATTTGAGCCTATCTTGAAGCAGACGCTTTGGGGAGGTGATAAAATCATCCCGTTCAAACATTTGAATGAAAATTTGCCCAATGTGGGTGAAAGCTGGGAAATCTCTGCTGTAGAAGGGAGCGAGTCTGTCGTAGCAAATGGAGCTGACAAGGGCTTGACACTGCCCGAAATGGTCAGAAAATATAAAGAAGAGTTAGTGGGAGAAGCCAATTATATGCGCTTCGGCAATAAATTCCCTTTGCTCATCAAGTTTATTGATGCGAAGCTGGATTTGTCGATTCAGGTGCACCCCAACGACGAGCTGGCAAGAAAAAGACACAACAGCTTTGGCAAAAACGAAATGTGGTATGTGATTGCGGCCGACAAGGGTGCAAAGCTGATTTCAGGATTCGCCGAACAGATTACCCCCAAGGAGTACAAGGAGAGGGTGTACAATGGCACCTTTGCTGAAGTTTTGCAGACGTGCGAGATCAAGCCGGGCGATGTTTTCTATGTGCCGGCCGGTCGGGTGCATGGGATTGGCGCCGGTTCTTTCATTGCGGAAATCCAGCAGACTTCGGACGTGACTTATCGTATTTTCGACTATAATAGAAAAGACCAGAACGGCAAGGCCAGAGAGCTGCATACCAACCAGGCGATGGATGCCATCAACTTTGCCGATGTGCAGGATGACTTCCGCACGGAGTACGAACTGACCGAAAACGAGCCGATAGAAGTAGTAGCAAGTCCGTATTTCACGACTTCGGTTTACGATATGACAGAAGAAATCACTTGCGACTATTCAGAGCTCGATTCTTTTGTGATTTTCATCTGTACGGAGGGTTCTTGTAAGATAACCGACGACAGTAAGAATGAACTGACGTTGTGTGCGGGCGAAACAATATTGCTGCCGGCTTCTACGCAAGAGGTAACGATTACTCCCGACGGCAGGGTGAAGCTGCTCGAAACGTATGTGTGATGTCTGTAGAGAATAGATAAAGAATTCTATACGGGAAGGCACTGTCGTTTTTCGAGGAATGATGAGTGCCTTCTTTTGTATATATGTATTATATACCTTAATGTAGTTTTCTGTATCGGGCTTAGAAACTGTTTTGAATTGATTTAAGAATAA
>NZ_FR883035.1:0-14228 GCF_000435115.1 Bacteroides sp. CAG:633
TAGGCTAGGCTAATTTTTAACGAACTATTGTTTATTGAAAAGCCCTAAATAGGATTAAAAGGGCTTTTTAGCTTCTTTTTTGCCGTTTCGTCTGTTGTTCTTTTTTCCTCCGCCTTTTTTGCCGTTGCCATTACGCTTGTGGTTCTCGTTGGTACGCGGCTTGTATTCGGGGGCTTCTCCTAATGTTGCGGGGACGGGGATTTTGTAAATGTCTCTTTCTAAGAAGTTCTCAATGACTTTGAAGTTTGATTGTTCCTTCTCGCTGACGAACGTGATAGCGACTCCATCGTTGTTGGCACGTGCGGTACGGCCGATCCGGTGTACATAGTCTTCGCAGTCGTGGGGAACATCGTAGTTGATGACCAGACGGATGTCATCAATGTCGATTCCGCGTGCTACAATGTCCGTAGCGACCAGAATGTTTATTTTTCCGGCCTTGAAGGCATACATTACTTCTTCACGCTGTGCCTGTTCCAAGTCAGAGTGCATTTCGCCAACATTCAGCTTCATGTGTTTTAATGCTTTTGTTACTTCTTTGACTTTCAGTTTGGACGAGGCGAAGATGATGACACGTTCCGGAGTCTGTTCGGCAAACAGATCGCGTATGATGCCTAATTTCTGGTTCTCATAGCAGATGTAGGCTGCCTGAATGATTTTATCTGCAGGCTTCGAAACTGATAATTTGACTTCTACCGGATTGTTGAGGATTGACTGGGCCAATTGCTGTATTTTGGCAGGCATTGTAGCCGAAAACATGATGGTTTGCCGTTCTTTGGGCAGATATTTTGCTATTTGCATAATATCATCGTAAAATCCCATGTCGAGCATGCGGTCGGCTTCGTCCAAAATGAAATAGGAAACCCGTGAAAGATCTACATATCCCAGGCTCAGGTGGGCTATCAATCGCCCGGGAGTGGCAATAACAACATCTGCGCCTAATGTGAGGCCTTTTTTCTGCTGTTCAAAAAGAATTCCGTCATTACCTCCGTAAACGGCTACACTTGATACCGGCATAAAATACGAAAAACCTTCCATCTGCTGGTCTATTTGCTGGGCCAGTTCGCGTGTAGGAGCCATAATGATGCAGTTGATGGCGTCTTCGGGATGTTCTTCCTCGGAGAGTTTGTTCAGGATAGGCAATAAATATGCAGCCGTTTTTCCTGTGCCGGTTTGAGCTACGGCTATCAGGTCCTTACCGTCGAGTATGACGGGTATTGATTTCTCTTGTATCGGAGTACATTCTTCGAAGCGCATGGCTTCCAGTGCATCGAGTACTTGGTCGTTAAGTGGTAGTTCGGAAAACTTCATGTTTTTGTTTTATATGGCGCAAAGATAGCAATTTCTATATTTATGGCAAAAATAAACGGTTCGCTTATTGGGGTGTGTTATTTGGGCAGATCGATATAAGAATCTTTAAAACCGAGAAAATAGAGTACGCCATCCAGGCCAATCGTGTTGATGGATTGCTTGGCGTTGGCCACTACTTTGGGTTTGGCATGAAAGGCAATACCAAGACCGGCAATGCCCAGCATGGGAAGGTCGTTGGCTCCGTCGCCTACGGCAATTGTCTGTGCGATGTCTACTTTTTCCACCTGTGCGATGAGACGTAAAAGCTCGGCTTTGCGTTTGCCGTCTACTACATCGCCCAGATATCGTCCGGTCAGCTTTCCGTCTACGATTTCCAATTCGTTGGCATATACGTAATCTATTCCATATTTCTTCTGCAGATACTGGCCGAAATAAGTAAAACCTCCCGAGAGGATGGCTATCTTGTATCCGTATTTTTTCAGCACAAACATCAGGCGGTCTACACCCTCTGTGATAGGCAGGTTTTCTGCTATTTCTTGCATAACAGATTCGTCAAGTCCTTTTAGCAGAGCTACCCGTTCACGGAAACTCTCGATGAAGTCTATTTCTCCGCGCATGGCCCGTTCGGTGATGGCTTTCACTTTGTCGCCGACACCGGCGCGTATAGCCAGTTCGTCTATAACTTCTGTTTCTATCAGTGTGGAGTCCATATCAAAACAAATAAGTCGGCGCATGCGGCGGTACATGTTGTCCAGCTGGAATGAAAAATCCATTTCCAATTCACTGGCCAGTCGCATCAGCTGTTCTTGCATGATGGTTCTGTCTTTAGGGGTACCTCGTACAGAAAACTCTATGCAGGCCCTTGTACGTGCTTCGCATTCGTTCAGGGGGATTCGTCCTGTCAGACGCTTGATGGCATCAATGTTCATTCCCTGTTCTGCCAGAATGCGGGTGACGGCTGAAATCTGTCGGGCTGATAATTTACGGCCCAGCAAAGTCAGAATATATCTGTTTTTGCCTTGCATGCTTACCCAGTCTTCATATTCCTTTGTGGTGATGGGGTAGAATCGGATGGTGACGCCCAAGGAAGATGCTTTGAACAGCAGTTCCTTCATAATAAAGCCGGAATGTTGCTCTTCGGTCATGCACAAGATGCCCAGTGATAGTGTATTGTGTATGTCGGCCTGGCCGATATCCAGAATGGTTGCATCGTATTTGGCAAGAACTTCAGTGACAGAAGCCGTCAATCCGGGGCGGTCTTCACCGGTAATTCGTATCAGAATAAGTTCGGTATTCGAGGACTGTTGCATAAGATATCTCTGTTTTTCGGTTATTATTCGGCAAAAGTAAAGAAAAAACTTCCTATTTATGCTAAATAACATAAAAATATGACGTTAAAAAGTGAGTTTTTTTCTTGTTTATTTGGATTTTATTTCAATAAATACCTACCTTTGCCGCCGATTTCATAATAAAAGGTTTTGAGTATCAACTGTTTTTAGTGTTTTCAGGGCCTTATAAGACAATGTTCCGGGAAGAAATCACTGCCTCGGGTGCAGGCTCGGATAGTATTAACTAAAATCATATTACATGAAGTATGTAAAATGGGTTTTTGTTGTATTACTAATAAGTTCCTTGACTTCTTTTGTAGAAAAAGACAAACCTACGGGAGGTTTGAACGTGGGTGACATAGCCCCGGATTTTGAAATCCAAACTATGTCGGCTAATCAATCCGTACATGAGCTTTCTGACTTGAAAGGCCGTTATGTGTTGCTTAGCTTCTGGGCCAGTTATGATGCGCAGTCCCGTATGCAGAACGCAAGTTTGAATAATGCGCTTCGTGCTTCGGCCAACAACAATGTAGAATTGGTTTCTGTTTCGTTTGACGAGTATAAGTCAGTTTTCGAGGAAACCGTTCGTAAGGATCAAATAGTTACGCCGACCTGTTTCGTGGAAACTGAGGGCGAGTCTTCCGGCTTGTTTAAGAAATATCGTTTGAGCCGTGGATTTTCTAACTATTTACTGGATGATAATGGTGTAATAATTGCCAAAAACATCTCTGCTGCTGAGCTTTCGTCTTACTTGAATTAAACCTTATCCCATTGGGATGGAAGCGTTTAAAGAACCTGTATGAAGAAAGTAGGGGAGTCCTCATTCTGACACGGCTTTGGTGATTGGAAATAAGGACTGGACAAAAGAGGAAATGTATACAACAAAAAAGCCCCTCTTGCTACTGTGCAATGCAGAAGCAAGAGGGGCTTATTTTTTTTCCAGTTAAGAAAATCTTTTTTCCTAACTGGGAAAAAATTTTTCTCTAACTGTCTTTTATTTGGGCGCTTTCGTATACAGGTAGAAGGCTATGAAGGTATACAGCACGTTCGGAATCCATACGGCAATCATTGGCGGAACATTGCCGTTGACTGCAAATGTTGAAGCAATGGTTTGGAACAGGATGTATGAGAAACTGAGAGCCAGTCCGATACCCAGGTGCAATCCCATTCCGCCTTTGGTCTTTTTAGACGATAGTGATACGCCGATCAAGGTCAAAATGAACGAAGCAAACGACATGGCGATTCGTTTATGGTATTCTATCTCGAATTCCTTGATATTGGCAAAGCCCCGTTGTTTCTGGCGGTCAATGTATTCACTTAACTGAGGGCTTGTCAGCATTTCCTGCTGGTTCTTCATGATAAGAAAGTCGGCAGGTTCCATAAACAGGGTAGTGTCTATGCGACTCCCTTTGGTGATGCTTTCTTTCATTCCGTCCATTTCGCGGATCATATAGTCTTTGATGGTCCACTTATGCAGGGCTGTAGTGTCGTAGGTAATGGCTCTGGCGGTAAGGTGCGATACCAATTGCTTTCCTTTGAACTTGTCCAAAGAGAAGCGGTAGCCAGTTTTGCTATAGTCTTCGTAGCGGTCGATGTAGGCAATGACACCGGTATCTACTTCCAATTGGATGTTACGTGCCGTATTGCTTTTACGCGGCTTGTAGTATTTGTCCTCGAAGTTGATACGGGTAACGCTGCCTTTGGGAATGACGTATGACCCAAGGTAAAAAGTGACTACTGCAATGATGGCTGCCGAAACCATGTAAGGCCGGAGCATTCGCTTGAAGCTCATGCCGGTAGAGAACATGGCTATGATTTCAGAATTCTCGGCCAGCTTCGACGTGAAGAAAATAACGGCGATGAAGACAAACAACGGACTGAACAGATTCGCAAAGTACGGAATAAAGTTCATGTAGTAATCGAAAATAATGGCTCGCCACGGAGCTTCGTGCGACATGAACCGGTCCATCTTCTCGTTGAAGTCGAATACTACCGCGATGGAGATGATCAGTGCTATGGCAAACACATACGTCCCCAGGAACTTTTTGATGATATAATAATCCAACCGCTTCAGGTATTTCCCTTTAGGCAGCTCGATGTTTTTTAAAATCTTCCAGTCTATTTTTCTCATAATCTCGTCGATAAGCGTTTTACCATCATCGGCTTCCATGTAGAAAAGTCTCCGGCAATGATATGTTTACGGGCTTCGCCTGCCAACCATAAGTAGAAAGCCAGATTATGTACGGATGCTATTTGCATGGCCAATAGTTCCTGTGCGTGGAATAAGTGGCGCAGGTAGGCCTTTGTATATAATGTATCTACGTAGGATGCTCCGTTGGCTTCGATAGGCGAGAAGTCTGTTTCCCACTTTTTGTTGCGCATATTTATGATGCCGTCTTTGGTGAAGAGCATACCGTTGCGTCCGTTACGGGTAGGCATTACGCAGTCGAACATGTCTACACCACGTTCGATGCCTTCCAGTATATTTATCGGCGTGCCTACTCCCATCAGGTATCTGGGTTTGTCTTTGGGCAGAATTTCGTTGACCAGCTCTATCATTTCGTACATTTTCTCCGTGGGCTCGCCTACAGCCAGTCCGCCGATGGCATTGCCTTCAGCCTCTTTTGAGGCGATGAATTCGGCCGATTGCTTCCGCAGATCGGGATAGACACAGCCTTGCACGATGGGGAAAAGCGCCTGATGATAACCATACTTCGGCTCGGTCTCGTTGAAACGTTTGATACAGCGGTCCAGCCAGCGATGAGTCAGCTCCATCGATTTTTTGGCATAAGCGTATTCGGCATCTCCCGGAGTACATTCATCGAAGGCCATCATGATGTCGGCACCTATGGTACGCTCAATGTCCATCACCTTTTCGGGGGTGAATATGTGCTTACTTCCGTCGATGTGCGAGCGGAACTCAGCTCCCTCCTCGCGCAGCTTGCGGATGCCCGAGAGAGAAAACACCTGGAAACCGCCGCTGTCTGTCAGCATCGGGCGGTCGAATCCGTTGAACTTATGCAGTCCGCCGGCTTTTTCGATGACATCCAGTCCCGGACGCAGATACAGGTGATAGGTGTTACCTAAGATGATCTGCGCCTTGATGTCTTCTTTCAGTTCGGTCAGGTGTACTCCTTTTACGGTTCCCAATGTGCCTACCGGCATGAAAATGGGAGTCTCTATCTGGCCGTGGTCGGTCGTTATCAGACCGGCACGTGCATTGCTTTTACTGTCTGTATATTGTAACTCGAATGTCATTCCTTCTCTTTTTCTGTTTTATCATTTTTTACGGAAAGGTCGATGGCATCGGCTACCTTTTCATTGGTCAGCGCAATGGCAAATACCTCTTTAATATCTTTTACATAGTGGAAAGTGAGTCCCTTCAGGTATATTTCCTGTATCTCCTCTATATTCTTCCGGTTTTCTTCACTTAAAATGATTTCTTTGATTCCGGCACGTTTGGCAGCCAGAATCTTTTCCTTGATTCCGCCTACAGGCAATACTTTCCCGCGCAGGGTGATTTCACCCGTCATGGCCAGATTGGCTTTGACTTTTCGTTGTGTCAAGGCCGACGCCAGTGAGGTGGCCATCGTAATGCCGGCCGAAGGTCCGTCTTTGGGGATGGCGCCTTCGGGAACATGAATGTGTATGTTCCAGTTATCGAAAATGGCATCATCTATATTCAATAGCGAATTGTGGGCTTTGATGTATTCCAGTGCCAGCATAGCCGACTCTTTCATTACATCTCCCAGGTTGCCGGTCAGGGTCAGTCTGCCGCCTTTGCCTCGGCTCAAACTTGTTTCAACAAAGAGAATTTCACCTCCGACGGCTGTCCAGGCCAATCCTGTTACTACGCCGGCATATTCGTTGCCCTGATATTTGTCGCGCGTATACTCCGGTGCGCCCAGAAAGTCGTACAGGTCTCCCGGCTTGATTTCTGTCTTGGCAAAGTAGCCGTCTGTAGCATACTGGCGTGCCGATTTACGGAGTATTTTGCTGATTTTCTTTTCCAGTTCGCGTACGCCGCTTTCTCTTGTATACGACTCAATGATAATCTCCAGTGTGCTCTTGGGGATTTTGATATCGTTTTTCTTCATACCGTTAGCTTCCAGCTCCTTGGGTACCAGATGCCGGCGGGCAATTTCTATTTTTTCTTCAGTGATGTATCCGCTGACCTCGATCAGTTCCATACGGTCGAGCAGAGGCCCTGGAATTGTATTGAGGTTATTGGCCGTAGCTATGAACATGACTTTCGACAAATCGTAATCTACATCCAGATAGTTGTCATGGAAAGCCATATTCTGTTCCGGGTCAAGAACTTCGAGCAAGGCTGACGAAGGGTCGCCCTGACGGTCTGAATTTATTTTATCGATCTCATCGAGGATGAAAACTGGGTTTGACGAGCCTGCTTTTATCAGGTTCTTGATGATACGTCCCGGCATAGCACCGATATAAGTCTTCCGGTGTCCGCGTATTTCTGCCTCATCGTGTACTCCTCCCAACGACATACGTACATATTTTCGTTTCAGGGCAGCTGCGATGGAACGTCCTAACGACGTTTTACCTACACCCGGAGGACCATAAAGGCAGATGATAGGTGACTTCATGTCACCTTTCAGCTTCAGTACGGCCAGATGCTCCAGAATACGCTCTTTGACTTTCTCCAGTCCGTAATGGTCCTTATTCAGGGTCTTTTCTGCGTTGGTCAGGCTGAGATTATCAGTTGTATAGATGCCCCATGGCAGGCTGAGCATGGTCTGCAAGTAGTTCAGCTGAACGCTGTAGTCGGGCGATTGCGCATGCATCCGCTCCAGCTTGTCGACTTCTTTCAGGAAGGTGGCTTTTACTTCGGCACTCCATTTCATGGTTCCGGCCTTTTTGCGCATTTCCTCTATTTCCTGCTCCTGTCCGTTTCCGCCCAGTTCGTCCTGGATGGTTTTGATCTGTTGCTGCAGGAAGTACTCGCGTTGTTGCTGATCAATGTCTTCGCGTGCACGCATCTGGATGGATTCCTTGATTTCAGCCAGTTGCACTTCACGGTTCAGGATGGCCAGTAACCGATAGGTACGGGTGCGCAATTCGTTGATTTGCAATAACTCGATTTTCTCATCTTTCTTCAGAGGCAGATTGGTGCAGATGAAGTCGATGAGGAACATGTGGTTACTGATATTCTTGATGGCAAAAGCAGAGTCTTGCGGGAACATATCAAGCGTACGGATGTAGCGGATAGTCAAATCTTTGACAGCCTCTACCAAAGCCTGAAATTCCTTGTCGCCTTTTTCGGGCAGTTCTTCGTTCATGGGGACAATGCGCCCTTTCAGATACGGAGTTGTCTCGACGATTTCTTTTAGCTCCATGCGTTTAGAGCCCTGCAGGATAACCGTTGTTGTCTGGTCGGGCATTTCGAGCACACGGATTATCTTGGCAATAGTGCCTATGTTATGCAAGTCTTCAAACAGGGGAGACTCCGTTTCTGCAATTTTCTGGCATACTACTCCTATATAGCTTCCTTTCTTTTCGGCTTCACGTATCAGTCTCAGGGAAGTGCTTCTTCCTACGGATACAGGCATGAATACGCCGGGAAATAAAACCATGTTCCGAAGTGGCAATATCGGCAGGGTATCATCTACTTCTATATTCATCAGTTGTTCTTCATTTCCTTCAAAATCAGCAATTACGGAGAAACCGTTTCCGTGCCTGTCTTCGATATCGCTTAGGTAATGTCTTTTCTTCATTTTTTTGCTTTTTAATTTAAGTCATATTGGCTGGCCAATAAAGCGCCGCAAATTTAGCTATTTCTTCAATTATAACAGCTTACTTTCTCTTTAAAAACACAAAAACGATGCCAAAATGCATCAATCTTTTTATTCTTTGCTTATTTTTGGGCGTCAATAACAAAGATTTCTATGTCGAACAACTTTTTTCAGTTTAAACATTTTACCGTATGGCATGACAGATGTGCCATGAAGGTTGGCACGGATGGCGTATTGTTGGGAGCGTGGGCGCCGGTTGAGGGATGCACGAATGTGCTGGATGTCGGAACCGGTACAGGTTTGATAGCCTTGCAGTTGGCTCAGCGTGCGCCTCAGGCAAGGATTGTTGGAGTTGAGATAGACAAAGCTGCAGCAGAGCAGGCAGAAGAAAATATAGGACGTTCGGCGTGGAAGGACAGGTTGACGGTTTTGTGTTGTGATTTCCGGAATTACAGTTCCGAGGTAGGTTTCGATCTTATCGTATCCAATCCTCCGTATTTTCTTGATGCATTGAAGTCGCCTGACAAGCAACGTTCTGTAGCGCGCCATACTGACAGTCTGAACTATGATTTGTTGTTCCGTCATTCGTCTCATCTGTTGCAACCTCATGGAGTGATAGCCATTATAATACCTTCCGAAGTGGAACAGGCAGTTGAGGATGTAGCTTGGATGCATCAGTTGTATCCGGTACGTCGTATGCGTGTTTTTACCAAACCCGGAAAGCCATGTCGTCGGGTAATGTTAGCTTTCTCTTTCGAGAAAAGAGAGTGTGTCAATGAAGAATTGTGCATTGAGCAAGCTGCAGGAGGGTATAGCAAAGAGTATGTAGATTTAACTCGTGAATTTTATCTGAAGATGTAGTCTGAGTATGAGGCAGTGTATTGTATGAACAGAATGTTTGTTTTGTCTTGAATATTTTATCATTTTATTTGGGCTTGGAAAAGAGGAAATGCGCTTCATTTCATAACACTGGGCATGGGATATGATTTTATTTTGCCTGTATATATAGTGTGATAATGTGCTTGTGGCTTTCTGAGCAAAACATTTGATGCTTTATGTTGTGAGATAAAATGACTATATATGTGATTTTTGATTTGGTATGTAGTGAGGGCAGTGGGATATCGCCTTTGTTGGGAATGTAAATTTTGTTTTGGATGAGATTGAAGTTGTCAAGAGGACAGGCAGAGAAACTGAGAATGATATTGAGATGTAGAATAAGCTTTCAACCTTAAAGGGGGATAGGTGTTGGCAGAAACATTACGAGGTTTATTAAATCGAACGATTTAAAATCTTAGATATGGAATATCTGAATAGCGGTATCTTTATGGTATTGCTATTTTTTTGTATAAAAGACTTTGTCTTTAGTACCATATTTAGTACTTTTGCGTAAAACGAAAATGCAATGGGTTCAAAAGAGAAATTGATAGAACGGTTCAAGAAGCAGCCAAAGGACTTCACTTTTGAAGAGACACTTTCTTTACTTGGTTACTTCGGTTACATCAGGCACAACAAAGGGGCTACTTCCGGTTCTCGTATTCGTTTCAAGAACGAAGAAACGGGGCAGTACATAGATATACATTGTCCACACCCAGGAAGCATAATGAAAGCGTGGATGATGAAAGCAATTTATCAACATTTGAAGAATAACGGTTTAATATAAAGAGTTATGGATTATTTGGAATATAAAGGTTATAAGGGTTCTGTAGAATACAGCAAAGAAGATAATTGCCTTTGTGGTAAAGTGCAAGGAATGGGCAATAAAATTTTGATTCTTTATGAAGGGACTACCATCGACGAACTCCAAAAGGATTTTGAAGAAGGAATCGATAGTTATCTCGAAGGTTGCAAAGCGGATGGAGTTGAGCCGCTAAAACCGTTCAGCGGGAAACTTAATCTGCGTATGACTTCTGAACTTCATGCTCGTGTGGCTGCATTTGCTGCAAGTACAGGTATGACTATCAATGATTTTATCAATAAGGCCATAACCAACGAGCTGGAGCATGAGTGTGCGATGTAAAACGATTCAAGATTAATATTCTTTCAGCGTGATTATCTCAGTAGTCACGCTTTCTTTTTGCCTAAAAACGAACTTTTTTTAATTGTTTTGTCCGACTAGCCTTGTAATTTTCTCTATAAGTAAATTTTTTCATATGAAATTATTAATCAAAGTTATACGATATGACAATATTTGAATTAATTTTGGCAGGATTGTAACAGAAGTTTCTTAGAGTGGGACACTGCTACATACGCTTACCCGTACTGTCATTAAGAAGGCTGAGGGTGTGACGGACGAAACGAAGTCGGAAAAATTAACGGATACGTAAAATGATTATATGTGTGACCTTTGGCTTGGAGTGTGGCGAGGAAAGAGGGCTTTTAAGAAACCTGATGCTGTTTTAGTAATTGACTTTAATTTTGCACCGAATTTGCACCGAATTTGACCCGAATTTGACCCGTATTTGACAACAATTAATGTGTTTTATTGTACTTTATTGTGTATTTTCAAGCAAGAAATAACAAAAAAATCAGAGATTCACATTTCGTAAACCTCTGATTTTCAGTTTGTCGGGGTAGCGGGATTCGAACCCACGACCCCCTGCTCCCAAAGCAGGTGCGCTAACCGGACTGCGCTACACCCCGAATGTTTTATTTCTTAAAAGCGAGTGCAAAGGTAGTATTTTTAGTGATATGTGCCAAATGTTTTGGTAATTTTCTGATTGTTTTTTTGTAATCCTTTGATTTTCTGTAGATAAAAAATGCGGGTTAGAACTCCAGAGTGAAGCTGCAGCCTTGTCCGGTGACGGACTGTACGGTGATGTTGCCTCCGTGGCGGTTCATAATCTGTTTGCACAGGCTAAGTCCGATGCCGGAGCCGTTGGGTTTGGTGCTGAAGAAGGGAACGAATATCTTGTCTTGTACGTCGGGTAGGATGCCGTCGCCGTTGTCGCTGACTGTTATCAGGCATTGCCAGGCAAAGCCGGGGACGACCTTGATGTCTATCCGCGGATGCTGCTTTTTGCCACATGCTTCCATCGCGTTCTTTATCAGATTGATTAATACCTGCTCGATCTGTGCGCGGTCTATCTGGATGATGCGGTCCTGTTGGGGAAGTTCGATGTGGATGTATTCCTCGGGATAGAGCTTGTGCAGGTCAAGCAGCAGTTCGCGTACGGAGACGGGGCGGCGGACAGGCGAGGGGAGGCGTGTCAGTTTACGGTAGTTCTCGACAAATTCGAGCAAGCCTTTGCTGCGGCGATGAATGGTCTGCATACCCTGTTTCATGATGGGATAGTTCTTTTCATTCATCTCGCGTTCGCTCAGGGTTTCCGACAGGGATATGATGGGGGTGATGGAGTTCATGATCTCGTGGGTCAGTACCCGGATCAGTTTCTGCCAGGCATCCATCTCGTTGCGTTCCAGAATGCGGGTGCGGAAGTTCTTCATGGCTTCCGACAGTTCCAGGGTCATGGTCTCCATGGAGCGGTTGCGGTAGGGAGACCGGAACGACAGCATCATGTCGTCGAACCGCAGGCTTTCGGCCAAGTGGCGCATCATGCGTATCTGTATCAGCTGCATACGGTAGAGGTGGATGGCAAGCGCCAACAGGAAGAGGAAAGCCATCAGTGCGCTGAACCACAATTGTTCCTGTATCAGCAGATAGATAACAACGGACAGCAAGCAGATGCCGATGATGTGCAGAATGACGACAAGGGAATAACGTTTCATAGGCCTAATTTTTCCAGTTTACGATACAGGGCAAAGCGGGTGATACCCAGGTATTCGGCAGCCCGGCTGACGTTGCCTTCGCTCAGACGCATGGCACGTTCGATGGCTTGCCGTTCCAGCTGTTCCAGGTTGAGGACTTCCTGTTCTTCCTTGCGGGGGCGGGGAGTGGTGGCCTGGAAGACGAAGTTCTCGGGGCGCAGCAACGAGCCGTCGCCCAGGATGACGGCACGTTCCATGGTGTGCTGCAGTTCGCGTACGTTGCCCGGCCAGGCGTACTTCAGCAGTTTGTTCTTGGCTTCGCGCGTCAGGCCACGCATCTCCTTTTGGTATTTGCGGGCGTAGCGTTGCAGAAAGTAGTCGGCCAGCAATAGGATGTCTTCTCCACGTTCGCGCAGGGGAGGGATGTGCAGCTCGATGGTGTTGATGCGGTAGAGCAGGTCCTGGCGGAAGCGTTCTTCTTCTATCATGCGGCGGATGTCGGCATTGGTGGCACAGATCAGGCGTACGTCAATCGGTATGGTTTGCGTGCTGCCCAAGCGGCTGATCTGCCGTTTTTCGATGGCGGTGAGCAGCTTGGCCTGCATGGGCAGGGACAGGTTGCCTATTTCGTCCAGAAAGAGCGTACCGCCCGTGGCTACTTCCATGCGGCCTGCCTTGGCCTTGCGCGCGTCGGTGAAGGCACCTTTTTCGTAGCCGAACAGCTCGCTTTCGAACAGCTGTTCGGGGATGCTTCCCAGGTCGATGGTGACGAACGGACGTCCGCAGCGGGGCGAGTTACGGTAGAGCAAGCGTGCAATGACGTCCTTCCCCGTTCCGTTCTCGCCCAGGATGAGGATGTTGGCGTCCGTGTCGCGCAGCTTGTCCACTGTGTCGAAGACTGCGTGCATGGCTGGCGACTCGCCGATGATGCGCTCGTCGGCATTCCCGTCGCTCAGTGCTTCGACCTGTTCCTTCAGCAGGCTGACTTCGCGTCGGGAGCGGCGTAGCTTGATGCCCGACGAGAGGGTGGCCAGCAGCTTTTCCTTCTCCCAGGGTTTGGGGATGAAGTCGGTGGCTCCTGCCTTGATGGCACGCACTGCCTTGTCGGTGTCCGAGTAGGCGGTCATGAAGATGACAACTGCCTGGGGGTCGATTTGCAGAATCTGTTTCAGACAGTCGAAGCCTTCCTGTCCGCTCACCACATCGCGACTGAAGTTCATGTCGAGCAGGATGATGTCGGGGTGGAAGGTGGTGATGAAGTGCTCCAGCCGGTCGGGGCCGGTGATGACCTTTATCTTCTCGGCATAGGGCTCCAGCAGCAGGTTCAGGGCGAAGAGCACGTCTTCGTTGTCGTCCACAATCAGTATTTTACCTAAGTTTTCCATAAGCATGTCTGTTCGTAAATGGTGATGGCACAGCTGTGTGCTGCTGCAAAGATAGTGATAATATCCTTGTGCTGTGCGTGCGGTTCCGCACTATTTTTGTGCGATAGTGCACGCGGATAAGAATTTCTTGATATTCGTAATGTGCAGATAGATAGGGCGATACACGTTTGGCACAGCTTTTGATACTCTTTTCGTAAATAAATGGAAGAATTATGCTTAAACGTATCATACTGACAATAGGAACGGCCTGCGCCCTCTGCACCGCCGCGCAAGCACAGGAGACGATGGAACTGAACCTTCAACAGACCATCCGCCACGCCCAGCAGCAATCGCCCGATGCCCAGAGCGCTCGCCACAGTTTCCGCTCTTCGTACTGGAACTACCGCTACTACCGTGCCAACTATCTGCCCAACCTGACGCTGACCTCCAGCCCTTACCTGGACCGTGCCATCAACAAGGTGACGATGGGCGACGGTAGCGTGAAGTTTGTCGAACAGAATCTGCTGAGCACCAACCTCACCCTGAGCCTGACGCAGAACGTGCCCTGGACGGGCGGTACCTTCTTTGTGGAAACGTCGGCGCAGCGCATCGACCTGTTCAGCGACGACAGCCATTCGTATCAGACTTCGCCCATCAACATCGGTTACTCGCAGTCGCTCTTCGGCTATAACTCGCTGAAGTGGAACCGCCGTATCGAACCCCTGCGCTACCGCGAGGCCCGCAAGCGCTATGCCGAGACGCTGGAGCTG
>NZ_FR883036.1:0-23811 GCF_000435115.1 Bacteroides sp. CAG:633
TGAACTCCATTGTACCGTTAATGCCGTCGTTATTGCTTGCATTGAATGTGTTAATGCCAGTTGCAGACAGGTTAAGGTATAATGCTTCTCCCTTTTTGTGAAACATTAGAATACCGGCTACTTCAATGTGAGTCCCAACTTGAATTGGTGGTAACTCAGATAGGCTGTTGCAGGTCTTGGCCACACTGATTTCAACTGTCTTGTTAATTCCTGATTTTGCCGGAATAACTATATTAATACCGAATGATGCGAACTGCGTACCTTCTTTGTTAGCACGCATTTGTGCCTGGCGGGAAACGGTGCCACACACGGTTACATTACATTTAATCATAATAAAACGAATTGATTGTTATACTTAAAAAGCAAATTATTTCAACTGTACAGACTCCTGTCTGCCTTGTTGGTTCTCCAGATTGTTCTGATAGTTTTGTGACATCTGCAGCGTGACCACGGCAGAGTTAATAACAGAGGCGATGCTACGTCGTTTCTCATCATCGTTCATCATGGTACTGCCAAGTGTCTGTTGGATCTTGTTTATTTCTGCATTACTCAGTTCTCTGTTGAGTTGTACAACTCCATTGTCTGCATACAGATTGGGTTTACCATCCTGCAGGCTTATGGTGCAGGTCTTATAGGATGGGAGGATAGGAGTAAGGTCTATGCTTTTACTGACAGCTGCAGCAGTAGCCTTCTGCATCTTTTCCTCCTCACTTGAATTATCTATCTGGAGGGCAAGAGCCATGAGTGAAGTGAACATAGTCATGGCCATCTCTATTACAGGATCAGCTATAGGCATATTCACCCCACTGTCTTCAGAGGACAGAATTTTCTTCATCCACTCATCCGGACTCATGGCTGTATCTGGCTGCACATTGGCATCGGATTGACTTGCACTCTTGTATTGCGCAGTCAGATCTTTTCCGTTACTGAGAACCTGTAATGAGATGTTCCCTTTTTGTGAAATCTCAGCAAGATATGCAGCCGGGTCAATATCTCTTTTTGTTCCATCTGTGGATATGGATATAACTCCAAAATGAAGATGTTCACCAGTAGTCCGATACCCAGTGTTTCCTGAAATGCCAAGCTTCTGTCCGGCAGCAACTTCATCACCGATCTTGACGGATATACTGTCCAGGTGCATGTAGGTACATTGATATTTGCTGCCATCGTTCCTATTGTACTCAACTGTAACAGACCGTCCTCCGTTTGTATTGGCATTGCTGTTCACGTTGACAACTTTTCCTTTATCTTCTGTTGCAAGGACTGCCTCATGATTTGTCTGGATGTCAATCCCTTTATGCAACTGGGACTTACTTGCGTCCAAAGGATCCTTTCTTGTACCAAAGGGAGAAGTAACCAGCATAAACTCCTCTCTCTTTAAAGGGAAGGAATATTTCTTTTCTTCAGTATCCTGCACGGAAACATCATCGGATGTGGCTTGACAGGGATTGTCAGCAGTTCCAAAGGATTTACCCAGTGCCTTCATTTCCTGCATTACCATCTGGTCATATTTTTGCAATCCGTTCTTCTCGATAATATTCTGAAGGGTTGCTGCATATTGTTTGCTTGACGCATATCCTGCATCCTGTAATCCGTTTGTCCATCCTTTATAGTCATCAGGTGAGAGTTGGAATAGTCCGGCATATCTTCCGTTCCTTTTCAGAAACTGAGAATGATGCTCATAGGAATCTCCCACATTTGCATACTGGCAAAACTTTTCATTTGGACGGTCATCGGTATATACAAGATATTTGCCTCCGTTCTCAATCCAGCTGGATGTGGCCTTGATACCAAAATGGTTGTTTCCCTTACGGGACAGTTCACTCTGGCCACTGGCACTTTCACAGATACCTTGTGCAAGCGTGACAGATGCAGGTATGCCATATCTGCGCATCTGCTCCATGGCATACTCTGCATATTGTTGGATATATTCTTGATTCTTTGACATTGCAGTTACATGTTATCTGTGCATTCTTGAAGCCTTGCTCTCTTCCTGATTGGCGGGTTCACTTTTCTGTCTTTCACTAATGTCTTTCCCTTGCCGGGTAGTTTCCAACTGATCACAAATGGCAATTCTCTCACCGGCACGGATCATCTTTGGAAGATAAACATCGAGTGCATGGTATGGAAAACCGGCCATAAGGAGAGGCTTCCCTTCAGCATCTTTGGTGTGATTGCTCTTACTGAGAGTGATGCCGAGTATTTTGGCGGTCTTTTCCGCATCCTGGCAGTAAGTCTCATAAAAGTCTC
The DNA here is from genome assembly GCF_000435115.1 of Bacteroides sp. CAG:633. Taxonomy (NCBI): domain Bacteria; kingdom Pseudomonadati; phylum Bacteroidota; class Bacteroidia; order Bacteroidales; family Bacteroidaceae; genus Bacteroides; species Bacteroides sp. CAG:633. The sequence continues at coordinate 2,251 of NZ_FR883036.1, forward strand.
CACATCTGAAGAGCATAATTGCATCTGGATGTTTTGACTTTAACTCATAGTATTGTTTCAGCATCGGAGAGAGTTCTGCGGTTGCCTTTGATTCAGTCTTGGAACTTTCATCCTTGCCCTTATTCCCTTTGGATTCGAATGAGCCAAGTGATTCGTTCTGTCTGGTGTTCTCTTCCGTCTGCTCCTCATGTACTTCCGTTTGCTGACTGGGGCTCTTTGACTGGGCCTCCTGTTCTGATTTGTCAGTACCTACCGCAACAGCATCTGTACGATCCTTACGGAGCACATCTGCAAAAAGGCTTACCGCAAGATGTTTTTTATAATCTTGCATGTCTTCTGCCAGCCACATACGTTGCCATTGCTGTGGACTCACTTCACGGGCTGTCAATTTCTCACCGTTGATTGTAGGCATACACAATATCACACTGGGTTGGTTCTCCGAGCCCTTGGTCTTAAAGATGTTCACACGGTCTATCCTTGCGAGTTCTTCTGCTGTCGCATCGCTTTTGAAAAGGTCAACCTTAATATCCGGATTGTTCTGGGCAGCCATATAGTATTTCTGGGCCATATCCTGACGTACTTTTTCTGAAGCTTCTTCGTCACCTTGTTTTATTGTGGTGAAGAAAAGGTTCAGATCTGCCTTCTCGGGGTAAACGCTGAAGCTCTTTTCATTTTCGGGCTTCAGATAAAGTGCCCATTTCCCTTCGTCATTACGCAACATGAGTATCTTTTCAAAGTCTATGGCACCGGAGCGTTTGACGGCATCAGATACATCGAGCAGTGTAAGTGTTTCCATGTTCCACTTGTTCATGCGGTTTACGGATACCTCCTTGCCGTCAAAAAAACTGTCATCGGGACGATACCCCATAGAACCGTCTATGTTGTAGAAAGTGACCGTTTCATAGCCCTCTTTTTGAAGCGCATGTTCGATGCGTCCTTTGTTCATTCCTGGAATCTCATTCTCGACTCCTAATGAAGCACCAGAAGGGAGAACCACATCAGCCATCTTCTGTTCAGGTTCTTTTACAACCACGAACTCTTTTGTATCTATGTTGGGCAATGTCTTGATTTCATCAGCTACATAATAGTGTTTGGGAAGAATGTGCTTAATATCCGCTATCTGATTCTGTAGGACTCTGTTGTTGAGCTCTACCTCCTCACCACGTTCAGCCTTGTGAACCATATCTATAGCATTGTTTACATCCCTTTCCAGTATATCCGGCAGATGCGGGTCTTCTTTAAGTTCCCTGAGCCAGTAATCGGTCATCTTCAGGCTGTCAGGAGAGAGTTTGGCAGAGATACCCAACTCCTGCAGCTTAACTGCTGAAGCAACTTCAATTACCAGTCTTTCCTGTTTCATGGCATCCTCTGAAACCTTTCCGTTCTTGACAACCATGCCTTCACGTGCCAGTCTCTGTTGATGTCCTGTTGCAGACATAAGCATGGATACAGCATCACGGGCATAGTCATCATAATGTTCATAGGATGAAGCAGGTGGCAGGAAGACAATATCTTTCTTACTGTCGTAATGCGCTACACCTGTAGTATCAGTGCGTATATCAACCAGATTCTTTCGTGACTGCTCCAGAAGATTTTCGACACCCTGACGGATTTCATTCGAAGCTGACTCTATATCTGTACGGTCTTTCAGAGGACCGGTCTCTTTTACTACTGTATCAAATGTAGTTTTATCAACCATAGGGAGTGTGGTCTGCTCAATATTGAAAAGTGAGCGTACTTCACGGTTTCTGATTCCTTTGTAATCCTCCTGCTTATCAGACGACAGTGCTTGATAGTCTGAGCGGCTGATTTTCTCGTCAGGATTGTGCTTGTTTACATACTCATTCCAATTATACCAAAGGAAAGGCACTCCCTTTTCTTTGGTCTGGACGGACTCACCGCGTTTTTTTGCTTCTGAAAAAAGTGTATATTGGTTGGTCTTGTAACCGTTCTGGTCACTGTGCATACCCAATATGATGGCATTGAAGGCAGAAATCTGCAAAGGCTTCAGATATAGCCTCGGAGCTTTACGACCATCATTTTCAAGCCATATTCCACCATTTTCTTTGGCTTTATTGAAAGCATTCTCAAACAGTTCAACTTGACGTGCTACTGCCATTTTCTCTTGTTGGTTTTTCTCTTCCATAAGTCTGATTATTATATTGTTATCCTTTTATCTTTGTGCAAGTGGTCTTGCTACTGTTTGCCGTTCGCTTACTTCATAGTTTTCAGAAGCAATCTGACGCATCTGGTCATTCTTGACCAGTATTGCATTTGCAAGTGTGTTGAGAGGTAAAGCTCCCTGCTGATAGGCATCCACAACTTTATCCGGCAAAGTGATGCTGCAAGGAACCTTGTCTATTGTAGCAATCAGACAGTTGGACCTAATCTGAGGATTGACAATCCGTGGATTGAGCGGTTCATCAGGATAAACCCGATAATTCACTGGGCTGTTTCCTGCTTCAGGGTGCTGATGTGCTTTGAAATCATCCAAAGTCTCATGCCCGGCCTTGTTCAGCAGATTGAGTCCTCCCATACCGATAAGTATCATTTTCAGGATTGGATTCTTGACGAACATGCCTGTAACGATACTGGCAATAGGCATCATATTGTCCTTCAGATTGATTGACTTTGTTTTTCCCGTGAAGAGTCCTACAAGCATATCAGGCAGCATAGCCAGTACATATCCGATATTGTGTCCGATGTCGCTAATGCCATTGAGTCCGAAAGAGGTCAGCAACCCTTGCCATCCGTCCATATTGGTCTGCTTCGGTTTCGGGGAGGTCTGTTCTTCTGTTGGTTGTTCCTCTTTGACCGCTTCTTCCTGTTCCGGTGCAGTCTCTGCTGATGAAGTCTTACTCTGTGGCTTTTCTTCTGACTGCTTTTTCATTTTTTCCTGGTCTTGTCTATACTGTTCCTCGCATCCCGGGCGCACTATTGAAGGTATGTCTGAACGGTCTTCCTGTTTGTCAGAAAATTTAGATAACAGGAAGTCACCGCCGATCCATGTAGCCGCTGTTTTCCAACCGCCACCGACTCCACCCATACATGCGAGATCGGTTACGGATACGAGAATTATACCTGTGTTCTTTTCCCACGCAGATGGGTTGTATCTCTTTTCGGCTTCTGTATCCATATGATGTTCTAATGGTGATTTTGCAACATCCTGGGGGAGATAGAAGATGGTGTTAGTTGCTGCCTTCTTTAAGATGTATTCAATGGATGAGCGTGGAATCTTATCCTGAATCATCTTGTCTATCATCTTTTTCTCCATGGCGGAATCAACGGTGATGTGCTGGCGTTGAAGTTCTTTCTTGACCATTTTAATATAATCTTCTGCTGTTTTCGAGTTCCATTCACCTGTGTAACGCAAAGACTGCATCTGTGCCTGTCTGGCAGACATTCCACCATCAGGACCAATGGTACTGGCCATCAATCCTGCAAATGATGAGGTGTGCTCTTTAAGCTCTGCTGCCATCTTATCTTGCAGTTCATTCCGGACCTTGTTCATGATTGGAATGACCTTTGTCCTGAATATTCTATCTTGTTCTGACTCTGCCATGAGTTGCTGTTTTATATGATTGATAATTTATATGCCCTTTATAGATTTATCTGGTTGAGTAATTGCTCGCGTGTCTGTTCTATGGCATTGTGATATACTTCCATCTGTTTCGGGAAATATTCTTCCAGCCATTCATCCTTTTCAATGTTTTCATTGATAAACTTGATAGCCAGCTCACGTTCAATCTCTATCGCAGCTTCTCCTTTCTCACTACCATTGAACCATGCTTTTGTCCACCATCTGATACCGGACTTATCCGGATACACGCTCACCATACGGGGAATATCGAAGCTTTGAACATCAATATCGAGCTCTGCCAATGGATCAATAAGTCCACTGGTTGCTATGGCAAGTTCTTGTGCTTTTTTTTTTCGTGATCACTTAAACTGGAAAGGAATATCTGATGACGCAGGGCAAGATAGTTCAGGAAATCACCGATAAGCAGATTCTGTACCCGTTCTGCAATCGGTATACTTCGTGCGCCCATACCCAATGGATTGGCCATACTAGGGATGGTTTCATAGAAGTAATTTTTTGTAGCCGACAGTGAGAGAATATTTCTCAAAGTGAACTGTGTATGTTCCGGCAACGTGTAGGCTCCAAGACTGATGTCTTTCATGTAGTCCGGAAAAAAACGCATCATCAGATTCTCTATCTCCTTGCTGTCTTTGTCATACATGGTTCTGACATCCATATCCAGTGTCACAAATTGTGGTACTGCACCAGGTTGTCCGTTCTGTTCCATGACTTTCAAATTACTGTATATCATGGTCAGGAACTCCAGAGGATTAAGCTCTTCTCCTTTATACTTGACCTCCATGTGGAGTATTTCCCCACTTACGGCAATAACCTGACCGGCCTTGACTTCACTTCCGTAGTTGCCAAAAACATTCGAGAGGTGTGCGTATTTTACCTCGTAGTCTCCATAGCGTGTCACCTGATAGATACCATGTACGGCATCATTCCCAAGTCCTGTGATCTTCCCTGTTGCAACTGCTGAAAGAAGATAATGGTTGGCTTTGAAATCCACACCATGATGAAAAAAAGGTTCTCCTGTATGCGGATGTTTCTGTTTACCGTAGCCAAGACTCATCTGTACGTCACGGCCTTTTTCTTCGTAGGGCATACAGTATCCGCTGTCCGAACGAAGAATCATTTCCTGTGTATATTGCATATTATATCTGTTTATAAAATTTACTATTATCTTCGTCTGCCGCCACCAGTGCCTTGTGCAATCTCCGACTGTTGAATTTCGTCTTGACTTTGTGCAGCAGGTCGTTTCTTCTCACTGGCAAGTGCCTCGTTCATATTTACATTGTTTCCTATCATCATCATGGCAAGCACAGCTCCAGCTATCTTGCCCATCCATCCGAATCTTCCGAAAACAAGTAGTGCAGCTACTACAAGTCCGATGAGACTCAGACTGGAAACATTCCCTTTACCTATATTGCTGAAAAAGTTCCCCATCATGTTTCCACCGTTCCCAGAGGAAACACCTTGTAGGAACTTGCTCATACCGCTCCATTTGCTGTCTGCACTGGTGATGGCATCATTGACATTTTCAGTGAGACCAGTTACAGAGTCTTTCACCTCTTTCATACCTTCACCGATATTCGAAACCGTATCTCCAATCTTTTGTGTCGTTTCTTCGCCAATGACAGCATCGCTGACAATACCCACTACGCTTTTGTCTGTAGTCAGTTTCTCCCAACCGATGTAGCCCAGGCTTCCACCTATGGCCGCAGACTTGGTGGCACTTCCTAATCCTTTTAGCGTTTGCTGTGGATGTACTACTGCACCCCCTGCCGATTTAACTACAGCTTTTATAGCTCTTCCTCCCAAGCTGACTGCTGCTTTCAATAATGCTCCCCAACCCATACTTAAAGTTTGATTGTTAAATTGTTATCCTGAATTATCTTTATACCTGAATACTTACTTTGGCTTTGCGTTCCTCTTCCATCTTTCCTTGCATTTCTGTACAATATTGGGCTTGTCCACCTCACTTCTACCATTGTAGTCTATCTCCGCCCATATGTCAGAGAGTGAAGTATATTTAATAGCTCTCGTAAGCCTTTTGAGCTTTTGATTCATGAGTTTAAGTTTCGGACGGATGGAAAAGAGAACTTCCAGTCGTTCCTTCTCTGTCATCTTGGTATCGGAGAGGCACAGTTGCCGGATGTCATTGACTATATCAACACTATTCATGATAAGTTCTCTATAGATTTTATTCCTGTTTGAAGACAATGCTACTGCCAGGGCATTTCCTGTCTGGTGCTGGATCTGGTCATTAAAAGTTCCCAGGTGTTTCACGAGTCGGTCTATTTCATGATAGAATCCATATATCTGTGCCGCATAACTGATTATGCTATGAAAGTTGTCCAAATAAGTGTTGAACTCCTTTTGCAGGTCAGTTACTCCTTGTACCTCTTCCTTTATCCACAGATGACCTGTAGATTCCAGAAGCATCATTTGTTCCTGCTGTTTCAGTTCTTTTTCTGCCTTATTTGTGTATGCCAGAATCATTCCGGCCAAAACAGGGTCGTTGCCCTGAGCCCGGAGAAAACTCCCACCCAGCCCTTCAAAAGGGAGGGTGAGAGAAATAAGCATGGCAAAAAACAGCAATAAGCGTTTCATTGTGTTATCCTGATAATCTTTTATGGTGTTACTATTCGTGCGCATCTATGCCATCTGTCCAAAGCTTGACCGGCAATCTCAGCGGTGTTCCTGTCTATCATTCCTGCAGTGGCTCTGTTCCATATATCGGCCATTGTGTAATAGCGGATGCTGATGGAGATCTGTGAAAGTCTTTTGTTGAATTGTGCCAGACGGTCATTCAACTCCCAAAGAATCTTACTGCGTTCCGCACCCGTAAGCATATTGCTTGCTCCACCTTTGGCTACGGCATCTTTCAGGATGCTGTATACAGTGATGAGTTCAGTCGCTGTTTCGATATAAAGGTTATTCATACTCATTGTGGCCATTATCCCTTGCGGGTTTTGTGATATGGCTTTCTTCAAATCACAAAGACTGATGAATATCCTTACACCGTCGTCATAGAGATGACTGCATGCTTTAAGTGTGGAGGCATAGCCAGACACGGTTTTCAGGTAGCTGTTGTACTTTCTCTCCCATTGCTTTATCTGAGTGAACTCTGCCGCAATGGTATTTTGTAGTAGTGCCGTCTTCTGCTGGTCTTCAATCTGATTCTTGATTTGACCGTTGATAAGCTCATTACCTTCAGCTAATGCCACATATTCCATCGGATTGCTGGAAACCAATTGGGCACGACTTTCAAGACGGAATAGGAACAAGGCCAAAGCAATGGCCGAGATAATCATCCATCTGCTGTCGTAAGCAATGCCTTTGGAAGTCTTGGTTTCTGACGATATATTATCTGTTCGTGATTTCATAGATACCTTTCCTTTGTTTGTTATACTCAACCCGTTCACGGATAATTCCTACAACATCAATGCGCTCCTTGATTCCAAATATGTCCAGTTTGGGATTGGAACGGTCTCCGCTGAAAATCGAGACAGTCTTCAATCCGAACAGCTGTTCCACGATACCACGGTTTTCACTGAAGTCAACCACCCTGTAGAGTTCAATGTAGTCACTCTTCCTGATAAGTACACCATGTTGGATAATCAGTTGTTCGGATGTGATGATATAGCTCAGTTTGTGTATATAAAGACAACCGTAGAGCATGATGCACGTCATGATTGCCCCGAGTACCACAAAAGGCATCTTATAGGTGATGCTTTCGTGACCGGCTGCCAAGAACAGGGCACAACTGATAAGAAATGCCATGCCTTGTGAGATAATGTATTGCGCCCAGTGAGGGTGCAATGTGATTATGCTGAACCGTCTGTTTGAGTCTGTCATATCATTTATCGTTTTAGTCCGCTCTTTTTGGTTTCTTCATTTTCTTCTTCTCTCTCTTCAGTGAGAGAAACACCATTTTCGTCAAAGGCTGTCTCAACGACATCGGTCATTGAGTATTGTTTCTTTTCCAACAGTTCATCATTAAAATCCTTATAGCCTTCAGACGGCAGTTCACGTACTATTCCTATTGGATTCAGGTCTTGTCCGTCCTGAACATGGAGCTTTTGAAACAGGGCCTCTTTAAACTCCTGATAGGTTTTGTTCATTCTGTCAGCTGCTTCCTGCTTGTCTTCCTTGCACAGAAATGGAGAATAATGGTATTCCCATGCCTCATTTCTTGCTGTGTCATAAGCGAGGTAAAGCTTCTGTAGTCCTTCAGGGAGTTCTGCATATCTGTCATCGTCAATATCAAGCAGTTCTTTGGTAGATGTGATACCTTCCTTGAAACTTTCAATGAAACCTTTCATGTCTGATGCAACGGACTCAGGATGCAACGGATTCATCTTTTGTACGATGGATTCAAAGTTGAAGACGAACTGTTTTCCCGCCAGGTCATTGTCAAAGCCAAGATGGAAAGTAGCACCAGGAGCAGCCTTGATCAGTCCCTGTATCTGTCCGTAGCTGGGATTTCCTCCGGTAGAGACAAATACAGCTGACTTCAGTTCCTGTCTTGCATTGTAGTCCAGTCCAGAGTCTTTCTTCATTCTCAACTGGTAGAATGCCATGGCATCGTAAGCACTCTCAAACACATATACATCTTTCGCATCTTTCAGTTCCATGTCTTTCGGACTTGCCATCCACAGGCCTTCACTTGCATTTGTACCGGCTGCCATACCTTTTCGTGCAGAGCCATCCTTACGTGGATAGCCTCTTTCTTCCAAACCGACACATTTCTCAGGATGCCCCGGTATATACATGGGAAAAGAAAGGTTCTTATAACTTGCTCCATTGTCTGCGGCCTTGGAAGCAAGAAAGAAGTTACGGTGAAAAGCACAACGTGTAGCAAAATCGATTCCTCTTGACTTGAAGAAAGCGTAAAAAGGTTTCTGAGAGTCAGCTTCATCAGGATGAAAACGCTCAATCTTATAATCTTTGATATTGAAAGGCTTTGCATCACGGGTAGGAGCAAGCACATTCTGGTTACGTTGCTCCACAGGAATATTCAATAGCCGCTGACAGACTTTGTGAACAAGAGCAGACTCTTTCATTCCTTGATTGTATTCAGGAAAGAGATTTGGATGTTCCCAAATGAAGGATGTGACAGAATACAGCTTTATCGTTGGAGGTTGGAAACAACAGTTTTTATTGGGCATGACAATAAATTTGTCACCCCTGATTCTGCGTCCATCATTATCCAGACGTACATAGGCAGGATAGCGCAAGCCGTCCCGCTTGTGAAGTGTATAACCTGCATCCGTCAACACGTCTCTGATATTAAGACGGTTGCGATAATCTTCAAATTTCTGCTCTTCGTTCATTGTGTTCTATGATAATTAAGTATTATCTGCCATGTCCTAAGCCGACTCCATGCTCAGCTGCATTGAGTCCGGCATCAAATGCTCTTGAAGCAAGATCCTGCGGTGAGTCCACACCTCCTTTGAAATAGACATGTGGCCCTGGTGCATGATGATGTTCAACAAACACGGCTGGAGGATAATGGTCTCTTCCGAGTTCTCGCATAACAGTAAGACCTGCAAGTAGAGCACCTCCAATCATGGCACCTATATTCCTTCCATGTCCCGGCGCATTCTTCATGTCTACTTCGTCAAAGATTTTAGAGAAGAGTTTCATGCGATGATAGTCATCTACGGCCATGAACTTTTCATATTGCTTTTGGCTTATCTCGTGACTGATGCTTTCGCCATTGATAACAGCGGTCATACGGAACATAGCATTGCCTTTTTCGTCTTGCTGGATTTCTCCTTGCTCGTTTCGTACAGGCTCAACTCTGATGTCGTCCACCTGTACCTCACGTCCGTTTCTTCCTTCCCGAAACCAACCTTTATCTTGGTTTATGTCATAAAGGCTGTTGCCATCCACATGGGCTACGCTTCGGTCTTCCTGCTCCGCAATGACATATTCATTTCCCTGAGTAAGAGGAAACGCATGTTCTGCCACTACTTCTTGTCTGGCATTCAGTTCTGCTTCCACTTCAGGAGTAAGATTCAGGGCTATCTGTTCATTGGAATTGAGCATGTTTATCGTCAATCTATCTGAAAAATCATTTTTGATGACGTTGTTGATGATGTCTAGACGGTTCTGTACAGGTACATTCTTGATGGAATTGTCTGTAAGCTGGGTAAGTTCTTCATCCGTCAGGTCGTAAACAAGATCATGCTGGGTGGTAGCCGACTGAATGGTCAGTGTCTTACTGTTGGCATCAATAATGACTCCATGAGAATACAGGCATTCCTGCCATTTTTCGTTACTGAAGTATACGTCTGAGGTGATAAGTTCCTTGTATGGTTTTGCCGGCTCCTGTGGACGGGTAGGTATTTCAACAGGTGGAATTACAGCTTCCAAATCTGCGAGTACATCCTGTGAGGGCTGCTGTGCCATATTTTGCTGTTCTCCTTTGTAATAGAAGCCATAGCCTCCATTGAGTAATTCACCTGGTTTGATTCTGCCATCAGGACGTTCCGGAACCATAGGGGCTCCCTGGACGAACATGGCACCACCGACACGGCGCATGTGGAAGCCTTCCTGATTACGCGGTGTCCATCCCAAAAATCGTCCATGAAACGGGTCCATCATCATAAAGGCACGTTGTCTGTCCCACGGCAGTCTGCCGTATTCACTAACACCAATCCGGTAGCCGTGAAGTCCCATGGCCACACGACCATTGGCATTACGGGCATGGACAAAGTCTCTCGGCATATAGAAGTCTTTCTTCACTAAATCAGCAAAGGTGTTATAGGCTTTTTTGTTAGCCGAGTTTGTACCCCAATCTGCCAAGTCTCTTATCTGTCTGGCACTGATATGATAGGTTAGGAGAGGTGAGTCATGCCCTTGAACCGCCAGAAGATAGTTTTCTCCTTGTCGGATGATATGTGCTTGCATACCGTTGCGACGGAGAATATCCTGCAGCTCAGGTGACAAATCTCTACCTACTGGTAGTGCATTGGATCTGATTGACATATTGTGATTGATTTTAAATGTTGATTATTCGCCAGTTTCAACAAGCTCGCCTTTCCATTCGATAAAATCTTCGGCTGATTCTTCGTTAACTACAAGGTTCCTTTCATTACAGAATTCGGTGTATTCTTCCTGCCATTCCGGTGAGTGGTGATTGATGTAATCGAGCCAACCGTATTCTCCACTCTGTACTTTCTGTACAAGCTCGTCTTCTGGATAGTATTTGATATTTGCCATATTGAATTTGCTTTTGATGGTTGGTACTTTGGTTTATCGCTGCATCATGCGCATACCTTGTTTCTTTTGCTCATTCCATATTTCTTCGGTGTAGTCCTCCTCATGGATATAGTCAAGATTTCCATTTTCATCCATGATCCAACAACCGAAAATGCCGAAGTTGTATTTGTCCCATTCCCGTTTGGCTTCTCTGCGCCAGAATTGTTCATTACCTGCGGAGAGACGGATACCCGTATTTGAATTCAGATCGATACCGATGGAAATCTCATCATCGTCTTCAATGATTGAGAGAATTTCTCCGTTCTGCAGTTTCTGCATCTCAGCACCCGTAAGATGATAGCGGTCGGTGAGGTATTGAATGTTCCTGCCTATGACAGGGGTTGGTACGCTCAGTACCTGTTTGCTATCCTGGTCAAGCTGGAAGAAACATTTGGTGCCAAGCTCGTGTCCCGTTTCGTTGCTTTCCAAATGTCCGATGATGGGTTTGCCTGCAAGAAGGCTTTGCCTCTGCTGCTCATTGAATACTTTTAAGTCATACTCGTCAAGCTTCGGAAAGAAGAGAACATCTACATTGCCTTCTGGCGTTCTTACAAGGCAGAATCGTGTTCTTGCCTTTACTTCTTCACCATCATCAGCAATGATGTGTACAGGTAAGACTGGAGAATGCCGGCCATTGAGAATATTCTGCAGAACATCAGTCGGCAGATCCTCAATCATCTCCTGTGTGAGTCCAAAACGTTCGAGAGTGCCGTAGGGCATTCCATTCTCATCAAAGTTGTAAATCATTTGTTACCTTTTTTAATGCGTTATTATTTCTGCTATAACAGTATTTCATTTTCTTATGAAGTACTTTATTAATAGTTAATTCAGAAACAAAAATAAAAGGTGTGATTAGAGAATCAGAAGAATGGGTATATCATACCTTAAGTTTTATATATCATTATGAAAGAAGTATGATTTATCGATTAAAATCATACTATTAGCATAAATAAAGTTAGAAAAATCACTTGAAGTATATGAGTTTTAATTCATGGTAATGGAGATATGTAATTTTGCCTCATGAATATTAGAAATATACTCATGATGGTGCTTCTGTCGTTGATGTCAGGTACTACAATAAAAGCTCAGTTTAATACGGTTGGATGTTTGTATAATCACCCAGCTAACAAAACAAAAAATCCACAAGAGACTAATGCTTCTCCTCTTGTGGATAATCTGATGTTGAAAGATTCTTTGAAGAATGTTTCATCATATAAAAATGTCGTAAATTCATGCGGGGAGGATGTAGGTACCTTTTCTCATACATCTGATGATATTCTTCAAAATTTGAATATGGCTTATCCATTAAAGAGTGTTCAGATAAACTCAGAGTTTGGAATGCGTCGTCACCCTGTAACACATAAATATTGTATGCATAATGGAGTGGATCTTCAGGCACGCTACGAACCTGTGTTTTCCATGCTTCCAGGGAAAGTGGTGAAGGCTGCTCATGATAAGCGTTCTGGCAGATACATCACAATTCTGACTGGCAACTACACGGTCAGCTATTGTCATCTGTCATCATCTAAGGTTACAATCGGACGATATGTTAAGGCTGGTGAGATAATAGGGGTGTCTGGTAATACGGGTATGTCAACAGGCCCCCATCTGCACCTTACAATAAAAAAGGATGGTAAGGCTATTGACCCTATCATCCTCTTGAACTGTGTTCGGACTATTGTGTCGTTAAAATAAAATATCACCAGTTGTCGTCCTCATTACCTGTTAGACCATTCTTGATGCACTCTTCAATCTTATCCATAACAACATTCGAGTAGGCATGAGCCATAACAAGGGCCTTGCTTGATGTCTTTTTGTGTGAGTCTTTTTTAACAAAAGGGAAACAGGTGTCTAATGTCCAGTTCTCGTCCGAACGTGTTGGAATGGTACCGCCTAAAGCTCCAATCCATCCTCCACCGACAGCGACATTAACCGAATAGAACGGAATGGTATAGGTTACTCTTACTCTGCCATCTTTAATATCACACTTAATGACCGGTCTGATATTTACGTTATAGCTGTTGGTTCCGCCAGCGTGCTGAGCAATGTCTGCTACATATCCTTGTGCAATGATAGTTCCCAATTCCTTGTCATTTAGTTTAATGACAGAGTTTGCATCATTGAATGTGGCCGTAAACCAATAGTTGAGTAGTACGTAGAGTTCATCTTTTGTTTTACCCTCTGCAGGAATAATCTGAACGTATGTTATGCCGTTGTTCTTGTCCAGCTGGAGTTGCTGCCCAAGATTTTCAGCTGCATCAACCCATTTTTCTCCATACTTCTCTTTTGCGTAGTCTTCCAGTTCATCTGTCCGCAAAATTTGTGCATCTATTGTAGTGCATAGAAAAAGTGACATCAGTGCCGTAAATATTACTTTCTTCATTGTTTATAGATTTTGGTTATTAATGTTAGAAATCAAATCCAAGCTTGATAGCAATCGCTTCCGTATTATACTGTTTTTTATCTCTTGTGTAGTCCATGCTGTCATAGCCAATAAATCCATCAAATACCTCAAACTCCAATTTCTCATTTGTATATCCAAGGGATAGACTAAGACCCTGTTTGTCGTTCAGCGCATATCTGATACCAACAGAAGCAATGACATATAATCCACCACCATTTGTTATATAGGTTCCACCCTTCAAGTCAGCAAATGGAGCAAACTTTCCTTTGCTGAAGTGACTTCTGATATTTGCAAACACAGGAATATCAACCTTACTGTCTCTTACATCCAATGGAATATCCATTCCACTTGTTTCGTATGACGGCATGAAATGTAGTCCAACTCCGGCTCCTAAAAAGAAATATGGATTGAACTGGTAGCCATGTGAGGTATTGATTTCCACTCTTCCGAACTCATAATCTCCTATACCAATGGAATAACCAGCATCAACATATCCCTTATAGCTATTGGTTAGATAACTTTGTGCATTGACGTTTACATTCACGACAAACACCATAAATAAGGTACATAAGAATTTGAACTTTGACATAACGTAAAAATTTTAATTATCGTTTGATATGTTGCAAATGTATTTTTCTATATGTGAAGTTTGTCTGCATAAAGAAAAATTTCATGTTATTTAAAAGAAAAAGACAGGATTATTATTTCCCGATGCAGAAATTCCTAAATATATTCCCCAGCACCTCATCCGTCTCAATAGTTCCTCCCACAATTTCGCCAAGGTGGTATAGGCATTCGCGTAGATCCTGACTGACGAAGTCACCGGAGAGGCCGATGGAGAGTCCGTCTTGTACGCGGTGGATGGCTGCGAGGGCGTGGGTCAGTGCTTCGTAGTGTCGGATGTTGCTTACAACGACGTCGGTTTGCGAAAGGTCGGGTAGGGCGGCAAAACCGATGAGTAACTGCTGGAGGGCGTCAAGGCCCTCTTTCTGTTTAGCAGCAAGGGTAAGGATGTGGGCATCTTGGGGCAATCCGTCGAAGGTGATGGAGGAAGCCTGAGGTGCGAGATCGGCTTTGTTCACCACCAGCACAAGGTGTTTACCTTCGCATCGGGGCAGTATCTTTTCGGCTAGTTGCTGGTATTGTTCGTGGGCACAGGTAGCATCGATTACCCACAGGACGATATCGGCTTGCTCCAGCTTCTGGAAAGTGCGTTCGATACCTAAACTCTCAATGGTGTCATGGGTATCGCGTATACCGGCCGTGTCGATAAAGCGGAAAGTGATACCGCCCAGGTTCAGGGTATCTTCGATAACATCGCGCGTGGTACCGTGGATGTCACTAACGATGGCACGTTCTTCATTTAGCAAGGCATTCAGCAAGGTGGACTTGCCGGCATTGGTTTCGCCTACAATAGCTACAGGGATACCATTTTTCAACGCATTGCCTACACTGAACGAGTCGGCCAGGCGGTTGATAACCGTCTCTATTTGGGAGGCGATGGCTTGCAGTTCCGAACGGTCGGCAAACTCCAACTCTTCGTGGTCGCTGAAGTCCAGTTCCAGTTCCATAAGAGAGGTGAGGTGCAGAAGCTTATCACGTAACAGGGAGAGTTCGTGGCTGAATCCTCCCCGCATCTGGTTCATGGCCATGCGGTGGGTGGCAGCCGAGGTCGAAGCGATAAGGTCGGCTACAGCTTCTGCCTGACTCAGATCCATTTTTCCGTTCAGGAAAGCCCGTTGGGTGTATTCTCCCGGGCCTGCAGCACGGCATCCGTTTTTAAGGAGGAGTTGCATTACCTGCTGAAGAATATATGACGAACCGTGACATGAAATCTCTACGGAATCTTCTCCTGTATACGAATGGGGAGCACGGAATAGGCTGATTAATACTTCGTCCACTATTTCGCCTGTATTCGTGCGGATCTGGCCGAAAGCCAATGTATAAGCAGGACGTTCGCTCAGGGACTTGCCTGTGGCAGGTGTGAAGATCTTATCGGTGATGCTGATGGCTTGGGGGCCGGACACACGGATGATGCCGATAGCACCGCCTTGGGCAGTGGCTATGGCACAGATGGTATCGTTGGATAGTTGTATGTTCACGTTGTTTATCTCTCTGAAAAATCTGTTCTTTTATGGCTTGCAAAGATACGTCATTCGGATTACATCGCGAAATGTAGTTTGGAGAATTATGATTGCGGATAGAGGACTTGGGTAAGAATGAGTACTGTTTGTTCCAGATATTTTCGGTCGGTTTCGTCAAAAGTGTTCAGCTGGTCGCTGTCGATATCAAGCACACCTTTTACTTCGCCGTTGGCGATGATGGGCACTACTATTTCAGATCGTGAGAGCGAACTGCATGCGATGTGTCCGGGGAAAAGGTCGACATCAGCCACGACCTGAGTCTTTGCTTCGGCCCATGCGGTGCCGCATACCCCGCGTCCTTTCCTGATGTGGTAGCAGGCTACGCTTCCCTGAAAGGGACCTAAATGCAGTTCGTTGTCATTTACCATATAAAATCCTACCCAAAAGAAACCGAAAGCTTCTTTTAAGGCTGCTGATGTGTTGGCCAGTATGCTTACAGCATTGGTCTCGCCTTCAATCAGCGGCGCATATTGGGTGAGGAACGCCTGATAGCGTTCCTCTTTACTCATATTTTCATTCGTCTTGAAACTTGCTTCCATTTGATCTGTTTTAAGGAAACTGTTAGATGCGGTCTAATACTGTTTTGATCAGGTCGTCTATCTGATTTTTGTAGCCCGTATTGGCTTCCTTGATCAGTCGGTTAGCTATAACCATACATACGGTAGTGGCCTTGTGCCCCATCAGACGGCTCAGTCCAGCCAGGGCCGAACTTTCCATTTCGAAGTTGGTGATGCGGTGTCCTTGATATTCGAAACATTCAATTTTCTCGTTCTGATGCGGGTCGGCCAAAGGAATACGGAGTTGGCGTCCTTGCGGACCGAAAAATCCGCCGCATGCCACCGTTACTCCGCGTACCATGTCCTGACGGGCAATGCGTTCTACCAGTTCCTCGTCAGCATGGATAACGTATGGAGCAGGTGCGCAAAGGTTGCCGCTCCATCCCAGGTGGTTCAGCAAGGCGCGTTCCATGGGCAGGTCGCATACGGCATTACGTCCGGCATAGAAATTGAGCAGGCCATCGAAGCCGACAGAGATTGCAGAACAGATGAAAGTACCTACGGGAGTATAGGGTTGCAGACCGCCGCATGTGCCGATACGTACGATTTCAAGCTGGCGGAAGTGGTCGTTCTCCTCGCGCGTTTGGAAATTGATATTGGCCAGTGCGTCAAGTTCGTTCATTACGATGTCTACATTGTCGCATCCGATACCGGTAGACACTACAGTGATACGCTTGCCCTGATAGCTGCCGGTAATAGTACGGAATTCACGGCTCTCAACTTCGCACTCTTTATTTTCAAAATGCGAAGCAACGAGGGCTACGCGGCCAGGGTCGCCTACAAGGATTACTTTGTCTGCCAGCCATTCAGGCTTTACATGCAAGTGGAAAACGGAACCGTCTTCGTTGATAATCAGTTCGGAAGAAGGAAAATACTTTTTCATAAGCGTAGGTGTTTTTTAGCTGCGAGTTATAAGCTCCGAGCTGTTAGTTTTTAGATTATGAGTTTTTGAGTCTTGGATGACGAGCCATAAGCTATAAGTTCAGATTTTAGTAATTTGTTGGTGAAGAAAGGGGGGATGAACTTACAACTTATGACTTGTCATTTCGCCTTATTTATTCATTGGCTGACTGCTTCCGCCAGCAGTGGGACGGGCGATGGTTTCGCGCATGTCGGTATCAGCCTGAATATTTTTCATGCGGTAGTAATCCATGATACCCAGATTGCCGTTTCGGAAAGCTTCGGCCATGGCTTTAGGCACTTCGGCTTCAGCTTCTATCACTTTGGCGCGGGCTTCCTGAGCCTTGGCTTTCATTTCCTGTTCGCTGGCTACGGCCATGGCACGGCGCTCTTCGGCCTTGGCCTGAGCGATGTTCTTGTCGGCGTTGGCCTGATCCATCTGAAGGGCAGCACCGATGTTCTTACCTATGTCGATATCGGCGATGTCGATGGAGAGAATCTCGAAAGCGGTGCCCGCATCCAGTCCTTTGCGGAGTACGAGTTTAGAGATGGAGTCGGGGTTTTCGAGCACCGACTTGTGGCTTTCGCTCGAACCGATGGACGATACGATACCTTCGCCTACACGGGCCAGTACGGTGTCTTCGCCGGCACCACCTACCAGCTGGCGGATGTTGGCACGCACGGTGACGCGTGCCTTGGCGATGAGCTGGATACCATCCTTGGCTACGGCGGTGACAGGCGGAGTGTCGATCACCTTGGGATTTACGGACATCTGTACAGCTTCGAATACGTCACGTCCGGCCAGGTCGATGGCAGTAGCCATCTGGAAGGGCAGGTCGATGTTGGCTTTGGCTGCCGATACCAGTGCGTGAACTACTTTTTCTACGTGTCCGCCTGCCAGGTAGTGGGCTTCGAGTCCGTCGCGGGTAATGTTGTTCAGTCCGGCTTTATGCGCCTCGATCAGTCCGGGCACGATGACATAAGGCGGTACGTTACGGATGCGCATCAGGAAGAGTTGCACTAACGAAATGTTCACTCCCGACACCTTGGCCGAAAGCCAGAGGAAGAAGGGTACGTAATGGAAGAAAAGTACCAGAAAGATGATGCCTCCTACCACGAGGAAAGCAGTCAGATACAGAGAGCTTGTGTCCATTGCTTTAGGTTTTAAGTTATTGAGTTTTTAAGTTTTTGAATCTTTCGTAATTTCATTTTTGTTTTTCCACCAGTATGACGCCGTCGGTGATGCGGGTCACTACGATGGGAGTCTTCTCGTCCAGCAGACCGTCGGCCGACTTTACTTCGACGATGTCGCCTCCTATTTCGGCATATCCGATCAGGGCCAGGCGGGTAGTGCAAATGCCCGTATCGCCTACCTTGACTTTCGCTTCGGCCGTACGGTCGATTTTCGACGAGATGTCTTCCTTCAAGGCCAGCTTATCGAGGGTTTTCGACCGCATGAACAGTATCAGCGACCCTATACATCCCAGTGCCGAAATAACCAGGGTGATGAAGCCGGCCATCGTTCCCATGTGGGCAAAGGCGTAGTAGTTGGCAAAGACGATGCAGCCTCCTGCCAGAATGCCTGCGATACTGATGCCGGGTACGACAAACAGTTCCACCAGAAAAAGGATAATCGCGGCGACAATAAGTACGGCAATGATAAGTATGTCCATAGTGTTTTTCGTAATATAGTTTTTGTTATTTGATTCCTTTCTCCTGCTGGCGTACCAAGATGGCTGTCTGGTCTATTTCGTCGGCAAGCTGTTCGATACGCTTTTCCAGATCGAGCATGCCCGGAGCCATTTTTCCTCTTTCAGCTTGTGGAGCCGACGCGTAGCGTTTACGCAGATCGTCCAGTTTATTGCTCTGCTGGGCATAGCTGTTCTCCAGCTGACGGTATTTCTGGAATGTCTTCTTAGCCTGTGGCGAACGGAAGTCGGCCATCTTATAGTACACAGTCTGGTCGTCGATGACGAATTCGAAATCGTGCTTCTGTTTTACTTCCTTCTTCTCGGTAGAAACATCTTTGAGCCGTTGCAGGGCTTCGGTGACGAGGTCGTTGTCTGCCCAGGTCTGTTTGATAGAGCTCAGGCGTGCCAGGGCGAGGAGCTTTTCGTGTTCCATGTTTTCGTAGCTGTACACCTGTTTGGAGGTGTTGGGGATGAAGACATAGACGCATACCTTGCCTTCGGGCTGGTGGCGGTCGGAAGCAAACCATCCCAGATTGTTGTATTCGTCGACAACGTACATGTAGTCGTTATAGGGCGAGTTGAAAGGCATACCGACGTTTTGCGGATTCAGATAGGTTCCGTTCTGAGTGTTGTAACGGGTGACGAAGATATCGTATCCGCCTATTGACTCAGGGCCGTCGGCTGCATAGTAAATGGTAACTCCGTCGGACATGACGTAGGGATAGTTGGCATTTACCTCTCCGTTGATAGAGCCGGGCAGGGGAGTACCTTTGCTCCATCCGTCCTGACGTTTGTTGCTGGCCAGAATATTCAGGGTACTGTCGGCCGGCTGGTATTCGGAATAGTAGATTTTGGTGCCGAGCTCGGTTTCGTAGACCGTTGTTTCGCTGGGCTCCCGGTCTTTGAAGTATTCGTTGTACATGAACAGCTTGCCGGCTTCCGAACCTATTTTGTAGGTTTTCAGGAAGTCTTTCTTGTCTACGACGAAACTGTCGACGATGCACACTTCTTCTACACCCCTCAACTGTCGCAATCCGATTTTGCTTTGTTGAAGCAGGCTTTCGGCCTGATCGGTCGAGCGTTTGCGCTTTTTCAGTTCGGCGATGTATTCTTCGTACACTTCGACAGCCTCTTCGAAACGGTACACCTGGTGGTAGGCTTGCCCCAGATAGAGCTGGCCGCTGGGGGTGCGCCGCTTCACAGCCATCTCCAGAGGCTTCACAGCCTTTTCAGCCTCGCCGGTCTTCAGGCAGCACACGCCGTACCACAGATTGTAGTTACCGTTCGAGGGGTTCGACTTGACAAGGCGTTGGAATGCCGGTTTGGCCTGTTCGTATTCGCCTTTCTCGTACAGTTCCTTGGCCTTGGCCAGTGTCTGAGCGTAGGCACCGGTGCCCAGCAGGCAGGAGAAAAGCAACAGGATATATTTCTTTTTCATATTTTTATTGTATTCTTTATGCTATCAAAAGTTCAAAAATACAAATTAATCGCGAATAAAGCCCTTTTCGCTGATTCTATTATGTTAATTCTTCTTTAAATCATTCTTTTGCGTTATTTTTGTGCCCGATTTTCACAGGTTATGGCAAAGTATACAGAAGAAGAAAAAATGCTCCGCCGCATCGAGAAACGGTTTGCCAAAGGAGTGGTGGAATACGGGCTGATTGAAGAGGGAGACAAGATTCTTATCGGCCTCTCGGGCGGGAAAGATTCGTTGGCACTGGTCGAGCTGCTGGCGCGCCGTGCACGCATCTATAAGCCAAGGTTTTCGGTTGTGGCTGCTCACGTGGTGATGAAAAACATTGCTTACGAAAGCGATACCGACTACCTGCGCCGCTATGCCGAGTCGTGGGGCGTGCCTCTGGTGGTATATGAAACAGAGTTTGACGCTTCGACCGATGCCCGCAAGTCGCCCTGTTTTCTTTGTTCGTGGAACAGGCGCAAGGCGCTCTTCACCGTGGCCAAGGAGCAGGGATGCAACAAGATTGCCCTGGGGCATCACATGGATGACATTCTGGAAACGCTGCTGATGAATATCACCTTTCAAGGGGCGTTCGGTACGATGCCGCCCCGGTTGGTGATGAAGAAGTTCGATATGACCATCATCCGTCCGATGTGTCTGGTTCACGAGTCCGACCTGGAAGAACTGGCCTCTGCGCGCGGCTTCAGAAAGCAGGTGAAGAATTGTCCCTACGAGCATGACTCCCACCGCAGCTCGATGAAAGACGTGCTGAAGCAGTTGGAAGCAATGAACCCCGAAGCACGCTACAGCCTTTGGGGGAGTATGTCCAATGTTCAGGACGAGCTTCTGCCCCGCAAGGAGCAGCCGATGCCTTGATGAGGCTTTCCCATACCCAATGCAGAAATCAAAGAAAAATCGAAATAAAATAAGGAAAACAACATGAAAGGATTTTACACTATTCTACTTCTGGTCGTGTCTAACATCTTCATGACCTTTGCCTGGTACGGGCACCTGAAGTTGCAGGAGACGAAAATCATCTCCAACTGGCCGCTCTATGCGGTGATTCTGTTTTCGTGGGGCATTGCACTGGCCGAATACTCGTGTCAGGTGCCGGCCAACCGTATCGGCTTTGTAGGCAACGGCGGACCTTTTTCGCTGATGCAGCTCAAGGTCATTCAGGAAGCCATTACGCTCATCGTGTTCACGGTCTTTACCACGGTGCTGTTCAAGGGCGAGGCTTTACACTGGAATCACTTTGTGGCATTCATCTGCCTGGTGCTGGCCGTTTATTTTGTATTCTACAAGTAAGTTGCATGCTTTCTTTTACTAAAACTAATACCATATTATTTCAGCTATGAACAATTTTGTTTTTTATAGTCCTACCGAATTTGTGTTTGGCAAGGATACGGAAGCGCAGACAGGTAGTCTGGTGCGCAAGTACGGTGGCACCCGTGTGATGATAGTTTATGGCGGCGGCTCGGTGCAGCGTAGCGGTTTGCTTGCCCGTGTTGAAGAGTCGTTGCAGGCAGCCGGTGTAGCCTATTGCGAACT